>CAYOPA010000105.1:0-13462 GCA_964405625.1 uncultured Bryobacterales bacterium | reverse complement strand
GGCAAGGCTTCCTATTACATCTCCTTTACTCGGCTGCTGTCCGAAGGCGCGGTCACCGTCGACGGCAAGCGCCATGAGGTGACCGGCGTCACCTGGATGGACCACGAGATCTCGACTGACTCGATGGGCGAGGGGCAGGTCGGCTGGGACTGGATGTCGATCATCTGGGACGACGGCACGGAGATGATGCTCTACCGCATGCGCCGCGACGACGGCTCGGCGGACGTCCATTCCTCCGGCACGGTAATCGACCGCGAGGGCCGCGCGACGCATCTGCGCTCGGAGGAGTACACGATGACGCCGACCGGCTGGTGGGTTTCACCCGAGACCGGCGCGCGCTATCCGGTGGCCTGGGAGGTAGAAGCTCCCGGCCTGGGGCTGCGGTTTACTGCGACCACGCTGCTGGATCAGCAGGAGGTCGTCAGCCGCGCCGGCCCCAGCTATTGGGAAGGCGCCATGGACTACAAAGGCGTCGGCCCGGCGGGCCCGATCAGCGGCCGGGGCTACCTCGAAGTTACTGGCTACGACAAGCCCTTGCGGCTGGGCGCGGAGCCGGATCGCGGTGCCAGATAATTCCGATTGAAACATCCCGACTCCGGGGGGTGTCTTCCCATCGGAATGCCCGTAATGATGAAACACTACCCCAGCGCGAGGACGCTGGAGGTAACCATTGATGGCAAGCTGATTCCGGAAGACTACACCAGGCTCATCCCTCTGATGGAAGACCTGATCGAGCGGCACAAGAAGCTCGATCTGCTGGTAGTGCTGCGCGATTTCGACGGCTGGATGGGCGGCGCTCGATGGGACGACGTCGCGCCGAGCTCGAAGCGCTTCGACAACGTGGCCAAGCTCGCCATCGTGGGCGACAAGGCGTCCGAGGCCGGTCTGGCCAATTTTCGGAAACCGTTTGCCAAGGCTGAGACCCGTTTCTTCTCCTCGAAGTCGCTGGCCGCGGCGCGGGGTTGGGTCGGACTCGCCTGAGGGGCCGCCGCCCGGTGGGGCGTGATGCTACCATACCGCTCGGAGCGCGATGCGGTTCTCGCGGTATTTTCTAGTCTTGACGGCGCTGCCGCTGGCGGCTCAAACGCCGGAGCAGCTCGACTTCTTCGAATCCGAAATACGGCCCGTGCTGGTGGAGCGTTGCGCCGTTTGCCATGGCTCGGACGCTCCGGCCGCGCAGGGCGGGCTGCGGGTTGATTCCCGCGCGGCGTTGCTGGAAGGCGGCGCCTCCGGCCCTGCTATTGTTCCAGGAAATCCCGAGCGCAGCCGCTTGGTCCAGGCGCTCACCTATGCCGACCCAGCGCTGCAAATGCCGCCCGGCGGCAAGCTGCCCGAGCAACAAATTGAGGCCTTTCGCCAATGGGTGCGGATGGGGGCGCCGGACCCGCGCACGGAAGCGGCGGCTCCCATGCCCAAGCCGTCAGCCGAACACTGGTCGCTGAGTCCGCCGCGCAAGACCGAGCCGCCCGCCAACGCCGGGCGCAGCCGCATTGACCGTTTCGTCCGCGCGAAGCTCGACGAAGTGGGCCTGGAGCCGTCGCCCCAAGCGGACGCCCGCACGCTCCTGCGCCGTCTGAGCTACGACCTGACCGGCCTGCCGCCGGATGACGACACGCCCGCTCGCTACGAAGAGGCCGTGGAGCGCCTGCTGGCGTCGCCCCGGTTCGGCGAGGCTTGGGGCCGCCATTGGCTCGACGTGACGCGCTACTCCGACGACGGCGCCCAAGCCAAGCCCTTTCCAACCTCCTGGGTCTACCGCGACTGGGTCGTCAACGCGCTCAACGACGACATGCCCTACAACCGCTTCGTCGAGCGGCAGCTCGCCGCCGATCTGTTGGAATCGGACGACAGCCGCCATCTGTCCGCCTTGGGCATGCTGACGCTGGGCATCAACCTGCCGCGGCCGACCGACGTGCCCGAGAACGTGGACGATCGTATCGACGTGGTCACCCGGGGGCTGCTGGGCCTGTCCGTCGCGTGCGCCCGCTGCCACGATCACAAGTACGACCCGATTCCCCAGAAGGACTACTACGGCCTGTACGGCGTCTTCCTCAACGCGCCCGGCAAGATCGACCCGATCCCCATCGAGCCGATCGGCGCCTCGGAGCTCGACCGCTTCTACGCGGACCGGTTGGCCGTCCGCCGCCGGCAGATTGATGAGTTTCGGCGCGAGCGGCTGGAAGATCATAAGGCCGATTTCCGCCAGGAAGCGACGTTGGCGCGCTACTTGGAGGCGGTGCGGGAAGGCCGCGATTTTTCGAACACTCAACTTGAAAATCTGGCGCGCGAGCGCGACCTGAACCTCTACCTGTTGCGGCGCTGGCGAGCCTATCTGGACGAATCGCCTCTGGCCGAGCTGCCGCCCGTCGAGCTGGCCGCAAAGCTGGCCGCGGCGAGCCGCCCCGAGCCGTGGGCTAACCCCGAAAAGGAGGCATTGCGGCAGGCGCTCTGGGGCGACGGCGCGCCGACCAATGCGCCCTTTGAGGATTTCTGGTGGATCCAGACCGAGGGCGACTCCAACACCGTCAAGCAGCTTACCTGGCAATACGAGGGTGTGCTGGAGCACTGGATGCGGCGCGGCGGCGCTCGTCACGCTTCGGTGGTCGGCGACGAGCCCGAGCACGAACCCGCCTACGTGTTCGTGCGCGGCAACCAGCACGACAAAGGCGCCCAGGTTCCGCGGCGATTCCTGACGGCGCTCGGCGCCCATGGCTTTGAGCGCGGCAGCGGACGGCTTGAGCTCGCCCGTGCGATCATCGACCCCAAAAATCCCCTGACCGCCAGGGTCTGGGTGAACCGTGTTTGGAGTTATCTATTCGGCGAGGGGCTGGTGCGGACGCCCAGCGACTTCGGCACGCGCGGCGCCCCGCCGACCCATCCGGAGCTGCTTGACGATTTGGCCGTGCGCTTTGTCGAGCAGAGTTGGTCAACCAAAGCGCTGATCCGCGAGATCGTCCTCTCGGACGCCTATCGCCAATCCAGCCTCAATCGATTCGAGGCGCGGTCCAAGGATCCGGGAAACGAGCTGTTGTGGCGGCAGAACCGTCGCCGGCTGGGTTTCGAGCCGCTGCGCGACACTCTGTTGGCGGTCGCCGGACGGTTGGACGGCTCCGTCGGCGGCCCTTCGTTCCAGCTACAGGCGCAGCCGTCGGTCCCCCGCCGCTCGCTCTATTCGTACGTGTCACGCGAGCAGATCAACCCGCTGCTCAAGACGTTTGATTTTTCCAACCCCGAGCAGCACACGCCGAACCGCCAGATCACCACGTCCCCGCAGCAGGCGCTGTTCCTGCTCAACAGCCCGTTCTTGCTGGAGCAGGCGCGGGCGGTGGCGCGGTTGGTTGACTTGGTGGCGCCCGGCGACGACGCCGAGCGCGTGCGGCTGCTCTACCGCCGCGTGTTGCGCCGCGCGCCGAGCGAGACGGAGCTTTCGCTGGCCAAGACGTTCTTGGCGGACCGCGAGGCGGCGACCGCCCTCCAGCCAGCCGGAGATGACTTCGCGATGCCTTGGTCCTACGGCTGGGCGCGGCTCGACCCGGCGGCAGGGCGCGTGGAGGATTTCCGGCCGTTCGAGGTATTCATTGACGGCGCTTGGCGGGCCGCTTCGCACCAGCCCCACCCGCTGGCCGGGCCGGCCGAGCTGACCGCGTCCGGCGGCCACCCCGGCGACGGGCTTCAAAACGCGGCGGTGCGGCGCTGGACGGCCCCGGTCGGCGGAAAATTCACCATCGAGGGGACGCTGCGCCATCGCGTCGGTGACTACGGCGAACGATTTGACACCACCAACGGAGTGCGCGGCTGGCTGATTTCCAGCCGTCGCGGTCCGATCGGCTCCTGGACCGTGCGGGGCCTGGCCGCCGTGACCGCGTTTGAAGACCTGAAGGTCGAAGCGGGCGAGCGGCTGGATTTTGTCGTCGATTCGATGGACGATTATGAGGACGACGCCTTCACCTGGGCTCCGAGCGTCACCCAGGCGCTCACGGCCGAAGAGAAAGAAGCCGGCGTGTCGGCTCTGTCCTGGCGGGCCGACAAGGACTTTCGCGGTCCCGCGCCGCAGCCCCTCTCCGCCTGGCAGGAGCTGGCCCAAGCCCTGCTGCTGACCAATGAGCTCAGCTTCGTGGACTAGCTTGTGCAGCCCGGTTCGTACCGATGTATATAGGCCGATAATTTCAACGGTAATAGTACAAAATGTACGTTAGTACCATCAATATTTTGAACCCAAAGAGCCATTGAGCCAGCCGGCGTCCTGGTGGGAGAATCGCAGTGTACCAGGGACGACCCATCAAGCTCGCCGGGGGGACGGAGCTTGGTGGCGTCTGGGCCGGCTCTTCGGAGTCGGCCTTTTTTTTGCGCGTTTGCTAGAATCTGACGCGATGCAACCCAAGCTCCCGATTCCGTCCACAAACTGGAGCCGCCGCCATTTCCTCGCCGGAGGGAGCTTGGCCCTCGCCTCTGCCGTTCCGTCCGCCGCGCAGTCGCGGTTATCCAATAGCAACAAAGTCCAGGTCGGGATGATCGGCGTCGGCGGGCGCGGGTCCAGCCTGATGCGCCTGGCGATGGAGATGGAGAAGGACGGCGGCGGCATCCACGTGCAGGCCGTCTGCGACGTCTACGAAAAGCGCAAGCGGCTCGCCCAGGAGCTCTCCAAGGCGGCATTCGCGACGCTCGATTACCGCGAGGTGATCCAGCGTAAGGACGTGGACGCGGTGATCGTGGCCACGCCCGACCACTGGCACGCCGCCATCGCCATCGAGGCGATGCGCGCCGGCAAGGACGTCTATCTCGAAAAGCCCATGACGCACACCATCGAGGAGGCCAAGCAGGTCGTCGCGGTGGTCAAGGAGACCGGGCGCGTCTTACAGGTGGGCTCGCAAACCACCTCGCGCGACCAGTGGTGGAAGGCGCGTAAGGCGATCCAGGACGGCATGATCGGCAAGCTGATCTCCAGCCAGGGCTCTTACCACCGCAACTCGATCTCCGGCGAATGGAACGCCACGCCCGAGCGCGGCAACCGCAACTGGCGCATCGAGCCCGAAGCCGGCCCGCAAGCCAAGGGCGCCGACTTTATCGACTGGGAGATGTGGCTGGGGCCGGCGGAAAAACGCGATTTCGACCCGCAGCGCTTCTTCCGATTCCGCAAATTTTGGGACTATTCCGGCGGCGTCGCCACGGACCTGTTCTATCACGTGGTGGCGCCGTTGCAGATCTGCTGGGGCGAGCCGCAATTTCCGCACCGGGTGGTCTCCAGCGGAGGCGTCTGGGCGTTCCCGGATCGCGAGGTGCCGGACACGTTCAACCTGCTGGCGGATTTCCCCAAGGGCCACTCGCTGGTGCTGAGCTCGTCGATGGCCAACTCCACCCACATTCCCGGTTTGCTGCGCGGCCAAAAAGGAACCATCACGATGGTGGACCACGGCCGCTTCGAGGGCGACACCGACCACATCACCATTGAATCCGAGCGCATCTACCAAGACGAGTTCGTGGAAAAGTACGGCTACAAGGCGGTCGACATCCCGGTGGAGGATACGCCGGCCGACGCCCACATGCGGAATTTTCTGGACTGCATCGCCACGCGGGAAAAACCGAATCTCGACGCCGAGACCGGCTACCACGCGCAGGTCGTCATCGCGATGGGCGTGCAGAGCTTCCGGGAGGGCAAGGTCTTGTTCTGGGACCCGCGGCGGGAACAGGTCGTCTACGACGAGCCGCGCGGGTAACGAATGTAAAGTATGGGGCTCGTGTCGGGCGCCGGCTTCTTTTTGCGCATCCTCAAGTTAGGAGACTGCCGGTTCCATGTCCGAAATAGCCAACCCTGAGCTCGCTGACGCAGCCGAACAGCTTGACGCCTTGCTCGCCGATGCGGAAAACCTCGTCGCGGGCTTGGGCGACGAGGCCTTTCAGTGGCGTCCCGGTCCAGGGCGCTGGTCCATCAGCGAGTGCCTGGAGCACTTGGCGGTGACCCTGGAACTGTATGCGCCGGGGCTGGAGAGGTGCATCCGCGAGGGACGCCGGAAAGGCCTGACCGGCCTCGCCGAGGCCAAGCGCGGCTGGATCATGGGCTGGATGATCCGCGTGGCGGAGCCGCCCGTCAAGACCCGGCTTCGGGCGCCCAAGGCGTTTCGTCCGGGGCAGCCTGGAGCTAAGAGCGCCGTCTACCCGCGCTTTGTGCGGCGCCATCGCGAGCTCGGTGCGGCGATGGCTGACGCCGATGGCCTGGACTTGGGCCGCAACCGGATGGCGTCGCCCGTGCTGAAGATGTTGAAGATGAGCCTGGGGGAAGCGTTTGCGATGATGCTGGCGCACGGACGGCGGCACGTCTGGCAGGCGCGCCAAGTATCCCGGGAGCCGGGCTTTCCCGGCGGGTCCCGCTGACGCCGCCTCCGGCGACTGCGTCAATCGGACGGGTAGGGGAGGCCGGAAGGCCGCCCAAGACCAGTTGAGATCAAGGATCTTGCGGCTTTGGGCGGCCTCCCGGCCGCCCCTACAGCAAAGCCTGCATGAAGGCCACGGTAAACGGAACCAGGTCCGCGGGCGTGCGCGACGTAATCACCGGGCCGTCGACGACGACCGCCTCATCCACCCAGACCGCCCCGGCGTTTTCCATGTCGTCGCGGATCGAGTGGAACGAAGTCGCCCGTCTTCCCTGCAAAACCCGCGCCGAGCAGAGCATCCAAGGGCCGTGGCAGATGGCGCAGACCGGCTTGCCTGCGTCCACGCAGGCTCGGACCAGTTCCTTGAACTTCGGATCGCGGCGCATGTAGTCCGGCGAGAATCCGCCCGGCACGACCACGCCGTCAAAATCGTCGGCGCGGGCGTCGGCGATGGACAGGTCCACCTTGGCCGGATAGCCGTGTTTGCTGCCGTACACGGCGCCCGCCTTCGGGCCCACGAGGACCACGTCCGCCCCGGCTTCCCGCAGCCGCACGGCCGGATACCACAGCTCCAGGTCCTCGTACTTTTCCTCGGTCAGGACAGCGATGCGCTTTCCAGTTAAATTCATGGCGACTTATCTTACCAACCCGTGCTATTTTGAGCGCTTCGCGTGACGGATCGAAAATTTGGAAGCGGGATCGGGCTGTGGCCGGTCTATCTCGCGCTCTTCTACCCCTGCTGGTGGCTCGGGCAGGCTGTGGCCAACGCGCTACCCGCGCTGGCTGCTTGGCAGCTTAGCGGCGCCGGACTAAGCCGCGTTCGCTTGGATTGGCGCGGCGCCTTCGCTCGCGCCGGCCGGACCGCCGACGGAGCCATCCCGGACTCCGCATTGTGGACCGCCCTGACCGTGCTGCTGGTGATCGCCGCGATCGGGACGGCGGCGGCGTGTTTTCGGAATTGGCGCCCGCCGCTGCTGTACGCGGGAGCGCTGGTCGCTTGGGCCGGGCTGGAGCGCGCCGGCGCCCGAGCTCTTTTTCGCGACGAGCCGGATTGGCCCACGCTGGCGCTCCTGTTGGGCTCCTTCATGGCGCTGACGTTGTGCCTGGACCGTCTGCCGGTAGGACATTTGCGGCAGACTTACTGGCGCCGTTTGCGTGGGCTGGCTTGTGCGTTTCTGGTTCCGCTGGCGCTGTGGACTCTGGCGGCGGCGTCGCTGAGCGATTTCGGCCGTCCGGTCGTCTGGCCCGTCCTGCTCGCCGCCGCTGCCGCCGCGCTGACGGCCGCGCGCCGCCGCTCGTGGGAGATGGAGCGCGTAACGCAGCCCTGGGTTTTGCGTTCGGCGGCGGTTGGCGGCGTTGCTACGGTGGCCTTGCTGGCGGGCCCGCCGCCGCTGAGCGTCGCCTTGCAAGCCTTGAATGAGCAAGCCCGCCTCGTCGTCGTGGAATCGGCGCCGCTACCTCCTGTTCCGCGCGGATTCTTTTTCAAAGGCGTCAACTTTACGGCGGAGTGGCCCGATCCTTACGGATCGGACTTTTCGCAAAAAATCCTGGAAGGTCTGCGCGATAAGGGCGTCAACGCCGTCGCCCTGGCGCCCTACGCCTCGCAAGCGATTGACGATGTCGAGCTACGCTTCCCGCTGCGCATGGAACGCGACGAGCTCGTCGCAGCCACCGCCGCTCACGCGCACGCTTTGGGACTGCGCGTGCTGCTGAAGCCGCATATCTGGGTGCGCGGCGGCTATTACCCCGGCGACCTCCACTACCCCGATCCGAAACGGCGCGCGCAATGGTTCACTTCCTACCGCCGCTATATTGAAAGCCAGGCTACATTGGCCGAGAAGATTCGCGCCGACGTTTTTTGCGTCGGAGTTGAGCTTGTCCAGCTCAGCTCCGACGAGCAGGAGTGGCGGGCGCTGATCGCGGCCGTCCGGGAGATCTACCACGGCCCGCTGGTCTACGCCGCCAACTTCGGCGCCGAGTTTGAGTCCGTCCGCTTCTGGGACGCGCTGGACTACATCGGTCTGGACAATTACTATCCCCTGCCTGAAGACCTGTCGACGGCGGCGATCGAACGGAAAATCGAGGCGGTCCATCGCGAATTCGCCAAGCCGGTGCTCTTTACCGAAGCTGGATTCGCCGGCTATGAAAAGGCCTACGAAAAACCCTGGGAGGATCGTCCCGGCGGCGCCTTATCCCCGGAGGCGCAGGCCCGCTACATCGAGGCCTCTCTGGAAGGCTTTTACGACAAACCCTGGCTGCACGGCATTTTTTGGTGGAAGGTCGGCACCGCGGGGCTGACGGACCCGGCCGACGCCTCCCACCAGCTCTGGGGCAAACCGGCCATCGACGTGATGGAACGCTACTATCGCCGCGACCCGGCCGCTTCTGTAAACTCTCAGTAATGCCGACTGAAAATCCCGTATCCGCCGAGTTCCTGCGCGTGGCCCGCCGCGAGCTGCGGCAGGATTTTTCCAAGATCGAGGCCGCCGTCGGACGCCTCAACGACGAGCAGGTGTGGGCCCGGCGCCACGAGACCAACAACTCGATCGGCAACCTGCTGCTGCACTTGGCCGGCAACGTCCGCCAATGGATTATCTGCGGCGTCGGGGGCGAAGAGGACCGCCGCGACCGCGACGCCGAATTCGCTCAGCGCGAGAGTATTCCGGCGGTGGACTTGATGTCGAACCTGCGGCGGACCTGGGAAGAGGCCGACCGGACCCTGGAGAACGCCGCCGCGCAGGCCCTGCTGGAGCAGCGCAAGATTCAGGGCTATGACGCCAGCGGCGTCATGGCCGTCTTCCACTGCGTTTCGCACTTCAGCGGCCACACCGGCCAGATTCTGTGGGCCGTCAAGCAGGCCACCGGCGAGGACCTGGGCTTCTACAGCTATCTCAAGGGCGGCGGGGTGGCCAAGGGCGACCGCACCGAGCCTTAGCCGATGGCCATCGCTTTCGGGCTCGACATCGGCACCACTTCGCTGGCCGCCGTCGCCGTCGATCAAGACGGGCGGCTGTTGGCCATGGCGACCGCGCCAAATGACGCCGCCGTTCACAGTCTTCCCGCCGGACGCGCCGAACAGGATCCGGCCCGCATCCGTGCGCTGGCGCTCGATCTGCTCAACCGCATCTCCCGCGAAATCCCAGAGGCCCCCGCCTGCCTGGGTTTGACCGGTCAGATGCACGGCGTGCTGCTGGCCGACGCCGACTTGCGGCCGTTGACCCGGCTGATCTCCTGGCAGGATCGCAGGGCTAACGAACCCGCGCACGGCGCACGCGAGTCTCTACTTGAAACCTACCTGCAACGCTGCCCCGCCCAAACCCTGGCCGACGTCGGCTGTCGGCTCGCCCCCGGCTACGGAGCCGTCACGCTGTTCTGCCTGCGGGAGCAAGGCGAGTTGCCGGCCGGGGACTGGAAGAGTCTGACCATAGCGGACTGGCTGGCCGCCGAGCTCGGCGGCGGCCAGCGCGCCACCGATCGCACGCTGGCTGCGTCGCTGGGAGCGCTGAACCTTCGACAAGATCGCTGGAGCCCGGAGATCTTGGCCGCCGGCGGCTTGGCGCCCGCATGGATGCCCGAGATCCGGCCGAGCGGAGCGCGACTGGGCGGGCTGCGGGAGGATTTCGCCGTCGCGACGGGAGTGCCGCCGGGGCTGCCGGTTTGCGTTGCTGTCGGCGATCAGCAGGCGGCGTTTTTGGGTTCGGTTCCGCCCGGCGGCAATGTGGTGAACCTCAACATCGGTACCGGCGGCCAGATCAGTTGGGAGCTCGACCGCTATCGCCCCGTGGAGGGCATGGAGGTGCGTCCCTTGCCGCCGAACGGATTCCTCGCCGTCGGGGCCGGCGTCTCGGGCGGCGACGCCTACGCTTGGCTGCAACGCACCGCGGCGGTCTGGCTACGGGCGTTCGGCGTGGAGCGCGAGCCCGATGCCATCTACTCGATGCTCAACGCACTGGCCGCCGCCGCGCCGGCGGGCGCCGGCGGCTTGCGTTGCGAGCCCAGCTTTCGCGGCACGCGGCGGGCGCCCCGCGCCCAGGGCTCGTTCGCGGGGGTGACCAACGACAATTTCGACCTCGGCTCGGTTGCGCGGGCCGTGCTGGAAGGCGTCGTGGAGGGGCTCTTTGCCTTTTGCGACGGGGCAGGGGAGGCGAGGCCGGCGAAGTTGGAGAGGATCATCGGCTCCGGCAACGCTTTTGACAGGAACCCGCTGCTGGGACGAATCGTGGAACAGCGCTTCGGCTCGCCGGTCTGGCGCCCGCAACTGCCGGAGGCCGCCGCTCGCGGGGCCGCCTTGCTGGCCGGCGCCGGCCACGGCGTCTGGGCGGATCTGGACGAGGCTCGTAGCACAGGCGCCTGGCGCCTCGGCCTCTAGCCTCGAAGCGGAAATCAGCCGGTCTGCAGGACGGCCACGGGTGATTCGGCCGACGCCCGGCCGGTCTCTTCGCCGATTTGCTCGGCGACAGCTTCGGCCAGCCGCTTCTCCCGGAAGTGCGACAGGACGACGGCCTTGCGCGCGGCGATCGTGGTCAGCTCGATCTTGTAGTACGGAAGGGCGTCCACCAGCCCGGAGCGCAGTCCGGTCGGCTTGACGTCGATCGACTCAATATCGTCGAGATGGAACGACTGCTTGGACTTGCCGAGCAGCGTGCGCTGTTCAATCAAGAGACGGCCATCGGTGATGAGCGCCCGGCGTCGCACGCTCCACGGGGCCAACAATAGGCCCAGAAAGCCGAGCCCGGCCGCGAACATCGCCCAGGTCGCCCAATCGATTCCGGCCGCCGTGGCCAGCCACATCAGTTGGAACCAGAAGAGCAGACAGGCCAGCGCCACCAGTTCGCTCGCCGAGTTGGGCCGAGCGTGATCGAGGAACGCCGCGTGGCCGTCGTCGTCGCGCGGAATCGGCGGCGGCGCGGGCGACTGCGAGCCGGGCAGGTCCGTCAGGCTCCAGTCCAAGACGCGGCCCGAGAAATTATCGGTCTCCTCCACGGGCGCCTCGAAGGCGCAACCGAAATCGGCCTCTGGAAGCTGCGCGCTGGCGCGCAGGGTCCAAGAGATGCGCACCCCGCCGGCCGAAGCGCTTGCCAGCGCCGCCTCCGGCAGGTCAAACTCAACCGGAGCCCAGCTGCCGCTAAAGCCGGCGCCCGGCAAGTCCCCGCGCACCAGCTTGCGGAAGTGGAACAGCACCTCCCCGCTGGATCGGCCCGCCTTCTCGCGGAACTGCCGGATGCAGCTCAAGTCCAGTTGATAGCCGGCCCGCGGCGCCGCACGCTGCTGACTGCGGATCACGCCGCACAGGCGGCCTCCGATTCGTCCCGGGCCGCTCGGCAGCTCGAGCTCGGCGACGGCGACGACGCCATGCGTGCGGGTCAGATGCGCCGCCCAGGCCAGCATCGCCAGGTCCAGCCCGATGAGCGCTAGCTTCACCGCGGATTCCGCCGGCGCCGCCTCGCTCCAGCCCGACCAAGCGTCGAGCACGGTGATCGTCAGCACAAACGGCAGCGTCGAATAGAAAAACACCAGCGCCCGATGGTACGTGGCGCCCAGGAAGACGACCACGCACAGGAAGATGCGCGGATGCCAGTCCGCGAGCTCCGGGGCCGGCGCGGCGTAGTACAGAAAGACCATCGCCGAGGCCAAGCCCAGCCACCCGAAAAACACCTCCCACACCGACATGGTTACGTCGGTTGAGACGTCCTTCACCCCGCCTCCTCGGGAGTCCAGCCGCCGGATCTGGCTGTTTCGGATCAGCCCGAAGCCGTGCGCCGCCAACAGCAACAACGTCGCCGTCAGCAGCAACAGATAGCGGTACCCGGCGTCGGCCTCCCCACCCCCGAAAATCAGCGGGGCGGCGCACAGCGAGAACACATAGGCCAGCCCCAGCAGCATCCCGTAAACGAGTCGGGACCCGATGCGGAGCGATGATTCCGGGGCGGTTTTCACGATCAATCCTCGATATCCTATCGGCGGCCGGATCGGCGGGCCTTACCGCCAAGCCTACTCCGCCTCCAACAAAGTACAAAGCCAATGTAACGACGGCCTGAGCGGTACGGAAACTGAGTCGTTCCCGGAGTTTTCAGGAAGCATTTGCCTCAGGGCCGAACCGATAGGAGGCGAGACGGAGCCGCAAGTTGTTCAGGCGTCCATCGTACGACCCCTAAATTTTCCCCCAGCACTATCTGCTAGAATTGAAGAGACTTAGCTGCGGTTCGTGCCACCAAGGCAGCTCATCTTCCTTCGTGGGGCGCGTCAATTGCTCACTTTGCGTGGCCCCAAACCGCGCCGGGGCCTACAGCTATCCGACTTGGGAGTGATTCGGGACGGCTCCGTCTTGATTGACGGCGAAACCATCGTCGAAGTCGGCTCCACGCGCCGGATTGAAAACCTGGCCAAGGCTCGCAAGGCTCGCGTTGTCGACATCTCCGGCAAGGTGCTGTTGCCCGGCTTGGTGGACGCTCACATGCGATTGACGTTCGGCGGGTCGGCCCTGCGCGCCTTTGAGCAACGGATCGCGGGCGTCCCGGTTGACGATGAGCTTTTGGAAACCGAGGCGGCGTCGGTGCGCTTTACCTCGTTGCGGAACCTTCGCCTTGCGGCGCGCCGCTGGACCTATCTGGCCGCCGCCTACGGTTCCACGACGATCGAGCTGCGGTCCTCCCAGCGGCTCCATATGGAGGCCGAGCTGAAGGCTTTGCGCGTGGCCCGGGCGCTGGACGGCGACCCGCTGGAAGTCTCGGTCGCATTTAGCGCGATTCTGCCGCCGGGAATGCCGCAGATTGCAGGCGTGGAGGCAGTCCTGGCGATTCTGGACCGGCTGGCGGCGCGACCGGGGGCTTGCGCGGCGGTGGAGGTGGAGTGCGGCCCGCGGGGATTTCAGCCGACCGCGGCGCGGGCGATCCTGCGCCGATCGCGGCAGCTCGGGTTCGATACCCGGCTCTCGGCCGACGCGGACAATAACGGCGGGGACGCCGGCAGCAACGGCGGCGACGCCGGGCTCGCCGCCGACCTCGACGCGCGCACCGCCGAACGGCTGGAGCGCATCAGCGAGGCAAACATCGACCGGCTGGCCGATTCCGAGGTGATCGCGCTGTTGCTGCCCG
>CAYOPA010000104.1:8082-13491 GCA_964405625.1 uncultured Bryobacterales bacterium | reverse complement strand
ACTCGATGATGTCGAATTCCTGGCCCGCGTCGCGGGCGGCGCGGACGCGCGCGCCGAGCCCCGGCGTGGCGGAACCCATGTTTTTGAGGACGCGGGAAGGCGCGGCTGAGACGGCTGCGCTGGAGGCGACAGCCGCGGTGGTCTGGAGGAGTTGGCGACGGGTCATCGGGGATACCGGCATACTGCTGAGGGGAGGCGACGAGGCCGTCCGTCAGGTTACCAGTATCCCCAGACCGCAAGCTAGCTGAAGAGCTCGTGTACCGGCTCGCCGGTCGAATCCTCGAACGAGTTGGCGATCTTGATCGGCCGTCCGACGGGCGTCATGTACTCCTGATGCCAGTTGATGCCCATCGCCTTGTAGACCGTCGCGAACAGGTCGCCGATGCTGATGGGCCGGGTTACACAGTTGGCGGCGCGCTCATCGCTTTCGCCCACGACGAGGCCGGTGTTCAGACCGCCCCCGCCGAGCGCCAGCGACCAGCACTGCGGCCAGTGGTCGCGGCCGAGCCCGGGGTTGATCTCCGGCGTGCGGCCGAACTCGCCCATGGCGATGACGATGGTTTCGTCGTATAGGCCGCGAGCGACCAAGTCGTCGACCAGGGCCGACAGCGATTTGTCCAGCGGCGGCGTGAGCTTGTCGCGGTGGCCGCTGTCATTGTTCGAGTGCGTATCCCAGGAGTTGCCGTGGTAGCCGGCCGCGGTGACGAAGCGCGTCCCCGATTCCACTAGGCGGCGGGCCAGCAGCAGGCTCTGCCCGACGGAGTCGCGGCCGTAAGCGTCCTTGGTCTTGTCGGACTCCTGCGAGAGGTCAAACGCCTTCTGCACGCCCGGCGCCAGCAGCATCTCCCATGCCTTCTGGGTGAAGGCGTCCATCTTGGCGTGCTCGGCGCTCTCGATCTTGCTGCGATAGTTACGGTCGACGATGTCGAGGAACGAGCGGCGATTCTCCACCGCCTGCTCCGAGAGCGACTTCGGCAGGCTCAGGTCGGTGACCTCGAAGTTGTCCTTCGAGGGGTCGCCGATGAGCATCGGGTCATAGTCCGGCCCCAGGAACGCCGAACGGAAATAGTCTTCGTACTGCCGGCCTTTCTCCCAACGCGGGACGATGGCGTAGGGCGGCATGGCGTTCTGCGCGCCGAGCTCCTTGCCGACAATCGACCCGAGGCTGGGGAACTGCATCGCCGGGTTGTGCAGGTGGCCGGTGGCGGCGTAGTGTACGGCCTGCGGGTGGTCGTCGCCGAACGAGCTCATGGTGCGGATTACGGCCAGCTTGTCCATCCGGCGCGATAGCGTGGGCAGCAGCTCGGAGACCTGAATGCCGGGGACATTGGTGGAGATCGGACGAAACGAGCTGTTGGGTTTGGGGTCCCAGGTGTCCATCTGCGCCGGGCCGCCCTCCAGCCAGACCAGAATGCAGGACTTGGCCTTCGCCTGCGACTGGAGCGTGGACGGCGTGGCCGCCTGGAGCTTGAGGGTTTGCGCCAAGCTCATCCCCAAAAAGCCGAGCGAGCCGACCTTTAGGAAATCCCGCCGGGCGGTCTGCTCCGGGCTTTCATGCAGGCATCCAAGTCTTCTGTAGGCCATCGTTTTCGTCCCTCTAGTGATTCTCGGCAAGCTCGCGCGAGCTTAGTATGGCCCATTGCAGGTCTTGCAAGGCCTGTTCGCGCGACGGAGTAGCCGTGATCCGCGCCTGGATCTCCCGCTGCTCGGCGGGCGTGGGCGAACGCGTGAACGCCGCCAGGAACAGCTCTTCGATGATCTTCTCGTCGGAAGCGCCCTTCTGCGCCAGATCATACACCCGGCCGCCGGGCTTCCAAAGTTTTTCGTTGTAGGTCGTGCCGGCGAGCATGTGCAGCGCCTGCGTCAGCTTTGGCGACGGGTCGCGCTCGGGCACTGAGAAGCGGTTCGGGCGACCGTAGGCGTCAAAGAACGGCGTCGGGTACAGATCGCCCTCCTTGAGCTGCACGGCCCTGCCGTCGACCGGCGTGACGCCGCCTTTCCATTCGCCGCGGTTCGTACCGACGTCGAAGCGCTCATGGACGCCGCTGACGTCGGCGATGGCGTCGAGCAGGATCTCCGCGTCGAGCGCCCTGGGCCGGGCGTGCGAATAGTTGATGCTGTCGGCCGCGTTCGTCTCGTTGACCTGGCTGGAAAGCTGATAGGTACGGGACAAAACGATCCGGCGCATCAGCGGCTTGATCCGGTAGCCTTGGTCGACAAAATCGTCGGCCAGCTTGGCCAGTAGCTCAGGGTGCGTCGGCGGGTTGGTCGAACGGAAATCGTCTACCGGATCCACGATGCCGCGGCCGAAGAAGTGGCTCCAGATGCGGTTGGCCGTCGCCTGAGCGAAGAACTCGTGCGCTGTCATCCACTCGGCGAGCTCGCGGCGCGGAAACTCCGTTTCATTGAAGGGAACGACGCGGCCGTCGAGCAGCGCCGGCTGGACGCGCTCCTTGGTGCGCGGGTGCAGCACGCGCAGCTCCTGCGGCGCCGGCACGTCCGCGGCGATCTCTTCGCCGCCGGGGAAATCAAAGATCACCGAGCTGGGGTTGCCGCCGAGCTTGAACATCGGCCCGAAGAATGCGGTCAGACCCCAGAACTGGTCCTGGGTCCACTCCTCGTAAGGATGGTCGTGGCATTGGGCGCAGTCCATGCGGCGGCCCATGAAGACGCGCATCTGCTCGCCCATCATGTTTTCGGCCGGCGGAATCACCAGATAGGGCAGATAGTGCCGCGTCGCCGGGCTGTAGCCTTGCGCCGCGACGCGCTCGCGGGCGACCTCGTCATAGGGCCGATCCTTCTCGACAAAATCGCGAATCCACTCGTAGTAGTCCTGAGTCCACTTGGGATTGATGCCCACCGGGAAGAGGGCTACCCGGAACAGGTCGGCGAAGCGGAACGTCCAGTAGTCAATGTATTCCGGCGAATCCAGCAGGGCGTCGACGACCTTCTCGCGCTTGTCGGGCGAGCGGTCAGCCAGGAAGGCGCGGACCTGCGCCGGAGGCGGCAGCCGGCCGGTCAGATCCAGGCAAACGCGCCGCAGAAACTCGGAATCGGAGCCGAGCTCGGACGGCACGATATTGAAGCGCCGGAGCTTTGCAAAAACCTCTTCGTCGATGTAGCTCAGGGTCGGGACTTTGGGGTAATCCTTGACTTCAGCGCCGACGACCCCGACGCCGATGCGGGCGTTGCGGCCGGCGGCCTTGATCAAAATGGCCGTCTCGCCGGGCTTGCGGGCTTCCACGCGACCGTCGGAGGAGACCGAGGCGACATCGGTTTCGTTCACTTCGTAGAGCACCTGGTGGGTGAAATCTTCCTGGCGGCCGTCGTCATAAAAAGCGGTCACCAGCACCCGGCGCGACTGACCCGGATCAAGCACGAGCTCGCTGGGGTAAGTCTCCAGCCGAACCAGCTTCGCCTCGTCGGCGGAAGCTTCCTCGCCGAACGGGGCGCCGGCTTCGACCCAACTCAGGATGATGTTGTAGTCGTCGGAGCCTTTCTCAAAGCGCGGGCCGCCGCCGTGGGCAATCTCCATCGTCGCTTTTTGCAACAGCAGGCTGGCGGCCGGATTCTCGACACTGACGCGGGGCTCGCGGGGGCCGCCGGATTCATCGCTGAGCACCTGGAAGACGCCGCCCTCGACGGTCCACTTATAGTCCTCGTGGGGGTGGATAGCGTTCTTGGAGAGCTTGTAGCCCGCTTGGCCCTTCACGCCGCCGTGGCAACCGGAGCCGTTGCAGCCACGACGAGTCAAGATTCCGCCGATATCGCGCGCGAAGCTGAACGGTTTCTCGTCCGCCGAGCCGCTCACTTTGATCGCGGCGTTGGCTGAGCGCCCGGCAGCCGAGGCCTGCACCTTAGTGCTTCCGTCAGCGACGGAAAACAAGCGGGCGCCGTCGAGCCGGGCCGTCGAGGGGCTCTCGACGCTCCACTCGGCTTGGTCGGTGAGGTCAATCTCGGCTCCGTCCCCGGTCTTGCCGATCAGCAGCAACTGCTGCGAGGCGCCGTTGCCCGCGAGCTCCGCGACGGCCGGGACGATTTCGAGTGAAACGATCGAAGGCTCCGCGGCTGTCGCCAACGCCAGGGAAGCCAGCGCCAGCGCGTTGAGCACAAAGACCGTTTGCAATGTTTTCATCGTTTTTCGCGTGCCTATCGATTATCGCGTATCAGTCAAGACGTCGGACTTGGAGTCGGCGGGCTGGTCGGCGATGACCATCATCAAGAGCTCTTTGGCCAGGATTTTTTTGCCCAATTTGCCTCCCACGGCGGGTTGGGCGTAGATCCGAGCGGTAACAGGGGCCGAGGTGAGAGCCGCGTCCGCATCGGACAGCAACACAAAGGTCGCTTTCTGGCTCTTCGAGGTGAAGCGCTCTTTCTTGCCTTCGTTGAAGGCCGGCGGCGAATCGGGATCGACCTCGGCGCCCATCACGGCCGTCACGCCCGCGGGCAGGCCGTCGATGGAGAAGATTGCCAGCCCGTCAAAGCCCTCTTCCTGGTCGATGACGATGCTGAGCTGTTGCGCCCTGCCGGCGACCAGATTCAGCCGGTCGAGGCTGACGCGCGCTTCGCCCAGGTGCGGAACCCAGGGGCGGACGAGGACCTTGTACCGCATCTCCTCGTCGCCGTAGGAGGCCGTGATGTCGCGGATTTCGAGCGTGAAGTCGCCCTTGCGCGGAAAGGCGTACTGCGTTTTCGGGTAGATCTGCTTGGAGGTGTTGCCGTTGGCGTTGACGCGCGTCCAAACGTTGGTGAGCGCTTCCACGCCGTCGGCGTCAAGGATGCGCAGCAACGGGTTGAACAGCGGCAGGCTTTTCTCCGGCGTCTCAATCTCGAACGCCAGCCTGTCGCCTTCGTTAACGGAGAAACGAACGCGGTCGATGTCGCCGGGACGCTGTATAGCTCCAACCACCATGGTCGGAGCCTGAATCACGGGCGGCTCGACTGGGAAGCTGGTGGGCTCGGCGTCGGCGTCCACGACGGCGATCTCGGCCGGCGCCTTGGCGGCGACGGTACGCCCGGCGAGCCGTTCCATGCGGTCGGGGTCCAGCGAACGGGTCCAGATGCGCTCCTTCCACAGCGGCTGGGGGCCGGCGGGCGGCCATTGGACCTCGCCGTCCGGGGCGGCGTCAATCAGCAGCGCATAAACGTGATCTTCGCCGCCGTAGCCCCAAAAGCCGTTGACCTGGACGAGATACTCGCCGGCCTTGTCAAAGCGATACCGCAAGACCGCCTCGGTCGGCAGATCCGGGTAGGCCACGGCTTCGTCGGTGAAGGCGAGGCGCTTGGGGCGGTTGGGGTCGAACCAGCTCCCGCTGAGCTCCCACAAGGAGACGCCGGGATCGAGAGCGGCGCTGGAGAAGGTGCGGAAAAGCAGCTCTTGGCCGGCTTCCACCTTGAACGAGTAGAAGT
>CAYOPA010000104.1:2485-8072 GCA_964405625.1 uncultured Bryobacterales bacterium | reverse complement strand
CTGACCGATCTCATGGATGCGGCCGTGGACGGCGGCGGGCCAGGAGTCGATCTCTTGAGCCTGGACCGCTGTATCCTTCGGCGCATCCTTTTCAAGGACGGCGGGCTGCTCGTGAATCAGCACTTGCAGGGCGTTGGAGAGACCTTGCGCATTGATAACCCGCAAGTCGTAAGCACCCGGCGTTACGTCGGGATCGAGCTCAAAGCGGATGCGCAGCAACTGCGGATCGCCTTCCTTTTCTCCGGGCTCCAGCGCCAACGCCCGGGCCGTCACGCCGGCCTGGGGCGACCAGACCGTCGCGCCTTCGCCGAGCCGTTTGCCGCGGATGACGGCGTCGAAGCTCGATCCGACGGAGCCTCCCAGCGGCGACACGGAGGTCAGCTCCGGCGCCCCTTTCTGCGCCCATGCCCAGGATGGTGAGACCGCCAGCATGGCGAGGCTGAGGAGAAGTCTGCTCATCGAGAATCGATCAACGCCCAATGGGCAAGAGTATAACGCACGTCCAAAGCAACCGCCGCGCACCTTTTTGAGGTGCGCGGCGGCGGGTTCGAAAAAAACGAGCGGCCGCTTACCAGATGAAGCGGGCGCTGTATTGGAACTCGCGACCTGAACTGGTGTTGAGCTGCTGTACAATCTGGCCGAAGTTGCCGGCCGCCGGATTGAGGACCGGGTTGGCTCCCATGAAGCTGTTGGTGAGGTTGTAGGCCTCCATGCGCAGCTCCAGGTCAAGCCGCTCGGTGATGGGCAGCTTCTTGTTCAGCGTCACGTCCACGTTGGCGAAGCGCGGGCCCCGCAGTCCGTCGTAGGTCCACGGATTGTCCCGCCGGGTAAACGCCGGCAGAACCTGGAAGGCCTGCGTGTTGAACCAACGCTGACGGGTGCGATCCGAGTTGCTGATGTTCGGGTCTCCCGTGACGCGCGCGCCGGGGAACGTCAGTTGGTCGCCGCTGGTGTAGCTGTAGATGCCGCTGACCGACCAGCCGCCCACTAAGGCGTCCAGCCCCTTGTGGATGCCGGAGCCGAACTTGCGATCCCGGCCCAACGGCAGCTCGTAGATGCTGGCGAACGTCACCTTATGCCCCGAGATCAGATCCAACTGGCGGGACAGGCGGCCGTCGAAGACGTCCACGTTGTCGTAGAACTGATCGCTTTCGCTCCAGACGTGGCTGTAACCGAAGAGCATGTTATAGCCGTTCTGGAAGGGCCGCTGCACCTTGAGCTGAATCGACTGGTAACGTTGATCGCGGATACTGACCGCGCGCTCGGTGACGTTGCCATAGTGCGGGAACGGCGAGATCAGCTCGCCGACCGTCACTTGGCGGGCGTTACAGATCGGCCCGGGGCAGAGCTCCAAAGGCACGCCGAAGAACGGATTATTGACGCGTTGATTGACGAGCGAGCCGTGCTCGAAACCGATGCGCGGATCCGCCAGGTTGCGGTTGATGTTGGTCGCATGGTTATGGCCGAAGTTCATGAAGTAGGTAGCCTCGGCGATGATGCGGTTGAACGTCTCCCGCTGGATGGTGAAGTTGAGCCGGTCGTTCATGCCGGCTCTCCAGTTGGGCTGGAAGAAATCGCCCTCGCTCGAGCCGACGATGGCATTCTCGCCAAAGCGTTGACCGAAAGGCTCGACCAGCGGATTGCTGTTTGGGCCTGACGTCGGGAAAGGATCGGAGAACATCGCTCTTGGGATGCCCTCCAGCAGGCTCAGCGGCGTGGTCGTCGCCGAGAATCCCGGGTACGGCGTGCTCCCAAGCGGGTCCAGGGAGGTGACCTCCTGGATCGGCGGGACGGCATAGCGAGCGTAACCGATGCGCAGAGCGGTGCGGTCATCCACCCGGTAAGCGAGGCCCACGCGAGGTAGGATGACGTTCTTCTGCGCATTCCAGGCAGTGCGGTTGTTGCCGTCCACGAACTGCCAGGCGCCGGCGATATTGAGCGGTTGATTGCGAATCGCAAGCGCCTCCTGCGGGAACGCACCCATCGCCGCCTGCAAGCCGGTCAAGGGCTGCGAGAAGTCGATGGTTCGCGAAAGCCGGTTCTCCGGATCGCGCAATCCCGTCTCGTACTCGTAGCGCAGACCCAGGTTCAACGTGACGCGACGCGAGACCTTGAAGTCGTCGTGAAGGTAGAAGCCGAACACGTCCACCGCCGGGCGGTTGACCGGCACAGTCTGGACGCGGCTCGCGTTAGGGCTCACAGTACCGAGCATCATCGAGGCCCAGCCGTGCCCGACGAGTTGCGTCCGCGGCGCGAACATCGTATCCGCCGTTTCCGAAGGATCAAAGCGGAAGAGCATGCCTCTTGGCCGGGCCGCCTCCACGCGCTGCGCCCGGTACTGATGGCCGACCTTGAGGTTGTGACGGCCGACTACTTTGGAGAGCTTGACGTCCCAGTTGTAAGTCTTGGGCGTCTGGAACCAGTAGCCAGACCGGCCCAGGTTGGTCGTGCTGTCGGCCAAAACCTGAACTTGCGGATGGTAAACCACCGGGATGTCGCGCACATGCGAGGCGTACCAGTTGTTGCCGGGCCAAAGCCTCGCCAAGCCCTCCTCGCCGATCTCCACTTCCGGCGCGTTGAAAGAGTCGTTGATCTTCGACCAGGAACCGCGCACGCTAAAGACGGTGGTGGGATTGAGCGTCCAGACCAAGTCGCCCGATCCCTGCCAAGTGTGGCGGGCCGAGCCGGCTCGCGGCTGCAACACCGAGCCGCCGGTGAAGGCGGCATCGCTCTGCGTGGTGTGGAAGCGGCTGATGCGTCCGAAGACCTTCACCGAATCGCTGACGTTCCAGTCGGTGCGGTTGGAGAGGTTGTAGTAGTTGAACGTTTGGGGGAAGGTGAAACGGAAGTTATTTTGCCCGCTGACGTTGTCGCCCGGGTTGTTGGGCTCGAACATCTGTTCCATCACTCGCAACGAGGTGGGATCCAGCCGCGTTCCCGGGATCGTGTTATTGGCGAACGGTTGGCGAGTTGAGGTGTTCGAACCGGTGATGACCGTCGTGAACGGATCGTGGATCTGTCGCAGGCCGCCGTTGCGATTCAGGCTGTTGGAGAAGTCGCCGCCGCGCTCCGCGCGAGTCGGCAACGTCAGGGCCGTCGAGCGCGGCTCGCGGGTGTCCTGGCCTTCGTAGGCGATGTAGTTGAACAGCTTGTTCTTGATGATGGGGTTGCCGGAGGTGACGCCCCAGACGTTGCGCCGCACCACCGACGCCTGGTTGTTGAGCGGGTTCGGACGGGCGTTGAAGACCGGGTTGCGTCCAAAGTAGTAAGCCGTTCCGTGCCAGTCGTTGGTGCCTGACTTCATTTGCACCGACAAAATGCCGCCGGCGGAGTGTCCGTACTCGGAGTCCACGGAGTTCTGCTGAACGTTGACCTCGCTGACCGCGTCCATGGCGGGCACATAGGTGCCCTTGGCGCCCACCAACTGCGGCACGCCGTCCATCAGCACGTTGTTCTTCCGCGACGTTCCGCCGCCGACGTCCATCTGGCTGGCCGCCCAGTGGTGGTACGGGCTGGTCTCCTGACCGCCCCGATAGTTGACCGCCGGATCAAGCGCGGCCAGCAGGAATGGGTTGCGGTGGATGATCGGCAGCTCGTTGGCCATCTTGGTGTCGAGCGTCGTTTCCATCGTGGTGGAGTTGAATTGCACGGCGACCGGCGCCTCCTCCACGGTGACCACCTCGGCGATCGCGCCGATCTCCAGCGCGGCGTTCACGGTAATGTCGGCGCGCGTCTGCACCAGAATATTCTGCTGCACGAACGAACGGAAACCTTCGGTCTCCACCCGGATTTCATACGAGCCGGGCAGCACGAAGTCGAACAGATAGCGGCCCGCCGCGCCAGTCTCAGCTTCCACGGATACGTTGGTGTTCACGTTGCGGAGAGCAACCTTTGCGCCGGGGATCACTGCGCCGGTGGAGTCAGTGACGACTCCCTGCACTCGACCGCGCAGCTCCTGCGCCGCTGCCGGCGAAATAAACAGGACGAGCAGCAGCATGGCGCCCGCCAGCGTCGGCAGCGTTCGGCACGCCGCCCCCGCGGAGCCTGAAGCTCCGGGAATTGAGTTATTCATCGTTGCGCCTCCTCATAGCGCGAGAGTTGTCTACTTCGACGAGGAACAGACGGAAGACCCCTACAGCCCCCGAGCTGCCCTGAAACGTACGTGAGGTTAGACCTTTTGCGCGGCAGTGTCAACCTCAACCCCGCCATCAACCCCGCCAAAAACCAAGATGAGCGAGATAAACAGTATCCCCGAGTACTGTTTAAATGGAACTCAAACAACGATCTTCGGCCTATTGATAGCACGCGACTAGCGCGCATCAGCCAGAATTGCCGCAGCTCGTCACGATTTCTAGGTTTTTTTAAGTCCATACAGAGCAATGGCTTACCAAACCAGCAGCGTTCCATCCCTTGCCCGGCATTTCTACGCTGGGATTGAAGGGCCGCCCCAGGCGCAAGCGGGCGGAGAACAGGAGCGGGGCGATGGAGAGGGACGTACAGATGCGGAATCCACGAAGCTGGACAAGAAAACGAATTTTGTGGGCGACGGCGTGGCTGCTGGCAACAGCCGGAGCGGCCTTGGCGCAGTCAGGCCCGACGATGACGCGGATCGAGGATATCCTCTACAACGCCGATGGCTCCACGGTGGAGGGCTCGGCGAAAATCAGTTGGTCCCAATTTACCGCCGTGGACGGTTCCACGATCGCCAACAGCGCGATCACCGTCCAGATTGTGCAGGGACTTTTGACGGTCGATCTGACGCCGAATGAAGGCGCCAGCCCGGAAGGAACGAGTTATCGCGTCGACTACTCGCTCGACAACGGCGTCCAGTATACGGAGACGTGGGTGACGCCGGCGGCGATCGGCCCGTTGTCCGTTTCCGCGGTGCGGGTGGGTCTGCCGCCGCAGGCGAGCGGCACGATCAGCCAGTCGCAAGTGCAGGGTCTGGTGGCGATGCTGGAGAGCAAGCCGGGGCTCGATACGGAGAACGTCTTCACGCAACCGCAGAAGCTGCGCGAAAGCTTCGACGGGCAGACGCTGCTAGGGCTTGAAAAGCAGGACGGGTCCGCGGGCGTCTACTTCAAGCTTCCCGCCCTGGCGAGCGACACAACCTACGCCTTGCCGGTGGCCGACGGGCTGTCCAACCAGCAACTCACCACCGACGGCGACGGCCGGCTGTTCTGGGCGTCGCTGGGCGCGGGAGCGGGTGGTACGGCGCTGGAAGTCGTGCAGAACAGCGGCTTTACCCTGGACCAGCGCAACGTCATCAACTTTGCCAACGGATTGACTGCCTTTGACGAGCCGGAGAACACCCGAATTACCGTCCAGCCGTTGTTCGGCACATCCGCCGGCACCGTCGCCCAAGGCAACGACTTCCGCCTGTCGAACGCTCGCGCACCCTTGGCCCACGCCTCAACCCACCACGCCGGCGGCAGCGATCCGGTCAATCCGGTTTCGATCGGCGCCTTGCAACGAAACAACGACTTCATGCTCGGAGCCAACGGCTCGCAGGCCGTGCTGATGTTGCAAGGGTCCGTGAATCAGTCGGCCGCGCTCCAGGAATGGCGCAACGGCAACGGCCAGCTCG
>CAYOPA010000104.1:0-2475 GCA_964405625.1 uncultured Bryobacterales bacterium | reverse complement strand
GCGCGTTCTTCCGGGAGTTTGGCTTGGCGGCGCAGTTCGGCCAAACGACGACCACCCAGTTCTTCCAGATCGACGGGCTGACCCGCTTCGGCATCTCCTCCACCGCCGGGGCGCTCGACATTCTGCGCTACTTCGACAACGGCTTGTTCAAGGATCGAATCTTCAGGGTGTTCCGCAATGGCGGCATGGAGATGAACGCGACTGTAAGCGTGGGCGACGTCGCCGTCGGCAGCGCTCGCACGACCTTCTCGGGCCCTTGGATCGAGCTCGGCGGCACCACGACGCCGGCCAACCCGGCCTCCGGCTTCGCGCGGATGTTCCTGGATTCCACCACGGGCGAGCTGTCGGTGCGTAAATCGTCCGGGACCGTCGTATCGCTGGAAAGCGGCGGCGGCGGCGGAGGGGGAGGCGGAGGAGGAGGCGGCGGCTCGTTCGGTCAGTTCGTGGACGCGGAGACTCCGACGGGGAACGTCAACGGATCCAACGCCTCGTTTGCCCTGGCTTTCGCGCCGGAACCTCCCGAAAGCCTGAGCCTGACCCGCAACGGCATCGTCCAGCAACTAGGCGTGCAGTACAACCTCTCCGGCGTGAACATTACCTTCGTGGCCGGCGCCATCCCCCAATCCGGCGACATCCTCCGAGCGTCGTATCGCATCGGCGCATCCAAGGCCTTCGGCGATCTGTCCGGGGACTATCCCAGCCCGACCGTGAGCGGCATCCAGGGCCGCCTGGTGAGCCCGAACGCACCATTCAACGGAGAGTGCCTGGCCTGGAACGACATCACCAGTTTCTGGGAGCCCGGACCTTGCGCGGTGGTCACCGATCAGCTCACCTGGACATTCTCGGGCGCGCCCGCCGTCGGCGTTCAACCCCTGACGTTGACCATTCCCGAGGGCTTGACAGCCGTCACGCTTCGCGACGTGCGCATCGTCGCCGACTCGACGGGCTCCACGGCGACGACATTCAATATTGAACGCTGCACTGCGAGCTGTTCGACGTCAGCGCCAGTGTTTTCGCCGATCTATTCGAGCAACCCGACTTTGGGGCCGACGCTGCGCACGGACCTGGGCGGGACGCCGACAACCCAGTTCGTCGAGCCGGGCGAGCAGTTCCGTGTTCGATTCTTCTCCGTGGGCGGCGGCGCGGCGAATATTACGATCACGTTGATGTTTGAGCACCAAGCCTACGCCGCGCTGGAGGGGCAGAGCCCGCTGAATTGCGTCAGCTACTGCGCCGAGTTGTGGGCGGCGGCGGAGTTGGATCCGCTGCCGTTCGGGCCGCCGCGGCGGGTCGGCGACGCCTGCGTCTGCTTCGGGCCTCAATTGCCGCAGCGAGTCGGCTAGTGATCGCTTCGTGGCTAGCGACTTCTAGCCCGAAGCTCCCGCCAACGAAGAGCAGAAGATCGCTGATAACGCGGCGGAAGGCGCAAACCGCGGCGACCGAGCGTTGCGCCGGTGCGACGATGGATGACCGCCGCGCTCGGGCCGCCTCCGCGTCGTCATCGTCGAACAACAATGGCGCCGGTAGCCGACGCATGCGCCACTCCAGGTAGTACGCCGGCGTGCACAAGAACACGTGCGCGCTTACCCGCTCGGCGGCGCGATGATCGATCGGCCGCACCTTCAAATCCACGGTCTTGAGGCTGCGAAAAGCGCGCTCGACCGTCGCCAAGCTCTTGTATCGGCGCACCGTCGAGGGTGCGCTTGCGGCGCAGCCGTTCTCGCGCCAGCCTTCTCGCACGAGGACGGCTGGGGGGTGTGCGATTGAGGACGGCCTCCGCGTACATGGGAATAGACCATGGGTATCCACAGCCAAGCAAGTCGAAAAAACCTGCAACCTCTGCTGAGGCGACAGCATAGGCTCACAATCCCGCTTGAGCTCGGAGGAACTTCGGGCTAAGGCTTGGCCGCCATCAGCGCCCGCAGCCGCCGAGCCCTGTCCGGACCCCGCAGCGCCCGCAGCGCCTTCGCCTCGATCTGCCGGATGCGCTCGCGGGTAACCGCGAACTCCTGGCCGATCTCCTCGAGCGTATGCTCTCGGTCACAGCCGATGCCGAACCGCATCCGCACGACCTTTTCCTCCTTGGGAGAAAGCGTCTTGAGCACGTCGGCGGTCTCGTCGCGAACGTTCGAGTCGATCACCGCGTCCACCGGCGAGCCCACCCAGCGGTCTTCGAGCAGATCGCCCAGCGCCGACTCGCCATCGCGGCCCACCGGCGTTTCCAGCGAAACCGGGTCGCGCGAGATCGTCTTCAGCTTCTGCACCTTTTCGGGGCTGATCTCCATGCGCTCGCCGATCTCTTCGTTCGTCGGCGCCCGGCCGAGCTCTTTTTCGAGCTCGCGCGAGGCGCGCAGGAACTTGTTCATCGACTCGTTCATGTGCACCGGAATGCGGATCGTTCGCGACTGGTCCGCAATCGCGCGGGTGATCGCCTGCCGGATCCACCAGGTCGCGTAGGTCGAAAACTTGTAGCCG
>CAYOPA010000103.1:0-13492 GCA_964405625.1 uncultured Bryobacterales bacterium | reverse complement strand
CCTCCACCGAATTCCGGAGCCACCGCATCCTGGCCGCCGAGAATATCCCGCTGCTGGAAAACCTGACCGGCCTGGAACAGCTTCCGCCGCGCGGGGCCTGGATCGTCGCGCTGCCCATGAAGATCGGTGGCGGCTCGGGCGGCCCGCTGCGTATTGTGGCGTTGCTCTGAATCGCTTGCTTCGAGTAGGGACTCCGAGCCGGGACGGAGCGTGCAATCGGGCGCTCTCACAGAGTCTGGCGTCCGGCCGTTCACACTCGGAGTCGGCTAAGATCGGAAGCGCATGCATGCTGCGGACGAACCCGGCCAACGCGTCTTGATCGTCACTGGTGCGAGTCGGGGAATTGGCGCCGCGACAGCAAAACTTGCCGCACGCCGCGGATTCCTGGTTTGCGTTAACTACTTGAGAAGCGAAGAAGCCGCCTTGAAGACGGTTACGGACATCGAGGCCGACGGCGGTGCGGCAATTGCTCTGCAGGCGGATGTGGCCCGTGAATCAGATGTCGTCGCGCTCTTCCGGCACGTTGAACAGGAACTAGGGCAAGTGACCGATTTGGTGAACAACGCGGCGACGCTTGAAGCACAAATGCGACTAGAGACAATGGAAGCAGCGCGAATAGGCAGGGTGTTCGCGACCAACGTTCTGGGAACGATGCTTTGCTCGCGCGAGGCGGTTCGTCGGATGTCGACGCGTACCGGCGGCCCGGGCGGACGGATCGTCAATATCTCGTCGACGGCCGCTCGCTCGGGGTCCCCGGGGGAGTACGTGGACTATGCGGCGAGCAAAGGCGCTGTGGAGTCTTTCACGGTCGGTTTGGCGCGTGAAGTGGCGAACGAGGGAATCCGCGTCAACGGGGTCCGGCCTGGCTTTATCTACACCGAGTTGCACGCGAAGGGTGGAGAGCCGGCCAGAGTGGACCGGGTGAAGAGTATGGCGCCAATGCAGCGGGGCGGTCAGCCCGAGGAGGTTGCATCGGCTATCCTCTGGTTGCTGTCCAAGGAGGCGTCGTACGTCACGGGAACCTTCATCGACGTGGCCGGAGGGCTCTGACGAAGGACGAGACCGTGACTCACTGAGGGAGCCGCGTCTCCGCTCCCGCTTGCCAACGGCTTACAGCGATCTAGGCGCCCGCACGATCAGCGACAGCGAATTTCGCCCGGGCCACGCTCGAAGCAGAAGGCCGCCGGCGCGGCGGCGGGAGGCGAACCGGGCTGATTGTCCCCGATCCCCACTCCGCCGCCGCGCGTGAGCCGGTTACACGACCGCCAGTTTCCCGTGGTCGTCGCAGTGATCGCCGTGCGGATGGTGCAGGTGCCCGTCGACGAGATAGTCGACGTGATCGCCGTGCGGAACCGCCTCGTGTCCACAGCCCGAACCATGCTGATGGTCGGGGGCGTGGCCGCCGCAGCTATGGCTCGGGGTGCAGTCCGCCGGGTTGGCTCGATCGACCGCGATCCGGTGCTCGTCGTAGTGGCCCTCATGGGCGTGGTGCAAATGACCGTCGTGCAGATAGTCGGTGTGGCCGTCGTGCCGCACCGCCGTATGCTCGCAGTCGGGACCGTGGGTGTGGTCGTGGCTCGCGTGGGTTAGATGGTCAGACATGGTGTTTCACTCCTCGGTTGAATTGGCGACTCGCGCCTCGCTCGCGTGTGCGAGCGCGTTGAAGACGAGATCAACGACGTGTTGATCCGCCAGAGAATAGACGACGTGCTTGCCTTGCCGTCGGCGTTTGACGAGCGCCGCCGAACGCAGCACTTTCAGACGTTGGGATATCGTCGACATCCCCTCGCCTTCATCTGCTGAAAGTTCGGAGACACAAGCGGGTCCCTGGGCGAGCAGTGCGAGCAGACGAAGCCGGGGCGGATCCCCCAGCGCCGAGAACAGCTCCGCAGCGCGCTCGATAGCCGCAGTATCCACGCTGGGCTGTCGCCGCTCGCGTCTTTCCGGGTGGACGGCTTCACACAACGGCTCGGTCAGGATCTTCATCAATCCATCAACTGTTGAAATGATGATACAGGATTCGCGACAACCGCGCAAGCTCAAACTCCCGTCAAGCGGTCTATTTATCCCGCTCATTGCCATAACCAGCCCGTTTATAGAGCGTTGTTGGATGGCGTCGGGCCGGGTGGCATAATTTTAAAGTTGGGCTGCGTTCCGTCGCTGCTTCCTTCAAGAGACACGCTTGCCATCCGCCCGAAACCCTGAGACCGAGACGGTCGAGTTTCGCGTCTGCGGCCTCGATTGCGCCGAGGAGGTCGCGATGATTCGCCGCCGACTCGATGGCGAGCGCGGGATCGAAGAGCTCCGTTTCGACGTGCTGCGAGGGAAGTTAACGGCTTCTTACGATCCGGCGGCGCTTGGCGCGGAGAATATCGCCGAGGCGGTGTCCGCGCTGGGGCTCGAATGCCGTCCGTGGGAGGAGGGCGCCCGCGAGCCGTCGTTTTCCGAGCGTCGCGGACGCGACCTGCTCACCCTCGCCGGCGGCGTTGCGCTGGCGACCGGATCGCTGTTGCAGGCCCTTCATTCGGGCGATTGGCTCGCGGCCTTCACGCATCAGCACGGCGACGAGTCCACGGCGGCGCTGGCATTTTTGCTGGCCGCCGTCGCATGCGGCGCGGCGCTGGTCATCCCCAAGGGCCTCAAGTCGCTGGCGGCGCTGCGTCCGGACATGAATGCGCTGGTGTTGGTCTCCCTGATCGGCGCCACCGTGTTGGGCGAATGGCCGGAGGCGGCCGCGCTGGCGTTCCTGTTCTCGCTGGCGGGCCGGCTGGAAGCCTGGAGCATGGCGCGAGCACGCCGGGCGTTGGGAGGGCTGATGGCGGTCGCCCCGCAGCAGGCTTCGGTGGTGCATGGCGACCACGAGCATCGCATCCCGGCCCAGTCGGTGCCGGTCGGAACGCTGGTGCGCGTGCGGCCGGGCGAACGTATTCCGTGCGACGGGACCGTGGAAGCCGGCGTCTCCGGGGTCAACGAGGCGATGCTTACCGGCGAGCCGGTCCCGACCATCAAGCGCGCCGGAGACACTGTCTACGCGGGGGCCTTCAACAGCGACGGCGCGCTCGACGTGCGAACCACCCAGGTCGCGGACGACACGCGGCTGGCGCGCATTCTGCGCATGATCGAGGAGAGCCAGCACCATCGGGCGCCGTCGGAACGTTTTGTCGACCGCTTCGCGCGTTACTACACGCCGGCGATGTTTCTGGTCGCCGCCCTGGTAGCGCTCGGACCGCCCCTGTTTGCGGGCGCCCCGTACTCGGTCTGGTTCTACCGGGGGATGCTGACGCTGCTGATCTCATGCCCCTGCGCGCTGGTCATCTCCACGCCCGTGGCGATCGCCGCTGCAATTGCGACCGCCGCTCGCCGGGGCCTGCTGATCAAAGGCGGCGCGTTCCTCGAAGAAGCGGCGCGCATCCGGGCTATTGCATTGGACAAGACCGGCGTACTGACGCTCGGCGCGCCGAGCGTCGTGAAAATCGTCCCGTTGCAAGGACGCGAGCTCGGACCCGTCTTGCAGCGCTTGGCGGCGCTGGAGCGCTATAGCGAGCACCCGTTGGCACGCGCCATTGTTGAGCACGCGAAGCAACAGGGCATCCTGCCGGAAGAGATTGACCAGTTCCATGTCCAGCCCGGGGCCGGCGCGTCCGCCGTGATTGGCGGCTCCCGCTTCTGGGCGGGCAACGCCCGCATGCTTGAGCTCGAAGGCGCTGACCTGGGACCCGAGGTGCGCGCCCTGTTCATGGAGCAGGGAGACAGCGTCGTCGTTTGCGGTGAGGATGAGCATCCCTGGGCCTATGTCCAACTGCGGGACGAGGTTCGGCCGGAAGCGAGCCGCGTGATCACGGAGCTCCGCGCGCTGGGAGTCGAGCATATCGCCGTCCTGAGCGGCGATAACCGTCCCGCGGTGGAGGTGGTCGCCCAGGCGGTCGGCGTGGACGAGGCGCGCGCTCCGCTGATGCCGGAAGAAAAGCGCGCCGCTGTGGAGGAGCTCAAGCGGCGGTACGGAACCGTCGCGATGGTGGGCGATGGCATCAACGACGCCGAAGCCCTCGTCGCGGCCGACGTCGGCGTGGGAATCGGGGGAGGCGGCACGGATGTCGCGCTGGAGGCCGCCGACGTGATCTTGATGTCACCGCGGCTCGAATTGCTTCCGGACCTGATTCGCACGGGACGATTTTGTCTGCGAGTCATCCGTCAGAACGTGACGATTGCGCTGGGCTTCAAGCTCGCGTTTCTGATTCTGGCGGCGCAGAATATGGCCACGCTGTGGCTGGCGGTGGCGGCGGACATGGGCGCCACCATTGTTGTGATCTTCAACGGTTTGCGGCTGCTGCGAAGCGCGGCGCCCGAGGAGCGGACCGGCCGAGACGAGGAACCCGCCGTACCCTTTGTCGACGCCGCTCGTTGACCCCGGAGCGCGCCGGGTTCATGGAAAGTGAGGCTGTCCCGGTTTCCCCCCCGGTTCCCCCCAGTTCTCCTCAGTGGGCCAAATGAAGTTGCCAAAAGCACCTTACTGGCTGCGTCCCGCCGTTCGCAGGCGCTCAAGCTCACGCTCCAGCCGCTGCGCCTCGGCCGGGGACTGCTCGATGCGATTCTTACTTTCGGCGATATCCTCGCTGAGATCATAGAGCTGATAAGGCCGCTCGAATGGCTTGCCCGCCGGCTGCTCGCGGCCGCCCGAGCCGTTGCCGGCGATCAGCTTCCAGCGGCCGTCGCGAATCGAGAACATGCCTGCGGCGGAGTGGTGGATCACCGGGGCTCGCTGGAAATCCCCGCGCCCAGTAAGCAGCGGCAGCAGGCTGAAGCTGTCCTCGGCGGCGTTGTCGGGTAGCTTCGCCCCGACGAGATCGGCTGCGGTCGCAAACAAATCCGTCAAGCAGATGGTGGCGTCCGTCCGACTACCGGCCCGCGCATTGCCCGGCCAGCGCGCCAGGAACGGAACATGATGCCCGGCCTCGTAGATATCCGCCTTCGTGCCCCGAAACACGCTGTTGGAGGTGTGATGCCTCTCGTCGTAGGACTGGATCGTCGGGTCGGAGACGTGGTCCGTCTCGCCGGGCGCCAGCCGGAACATGTAAGAGCCGTTATCGCTCGTGAAGATGAGCAGCGTATTGTCGGCGACGCCCGCCCCGTCGAGCGCGTGGATGACCTGCCCGACCGTCCAATCGACCTGCGTGATGAAGTCGCCGTAAGGACCCAGGCCGGTGGCGCCCACGAAGCGGTCGTGCGGCAGCGCCGGCTTATGCGGGGCGGTCAAGGGGAAGTACAAGAAAAACGGCTTGTCCTCGGCGGCGCGTTGGTGGATGTAGGCCGCCGCCTCGGCGGTGAGGTCATCGAGCACCTCTTCCACGATCACATCGCGCCCGCGCGGCCCCTGCCGCAGGAAGCCCGGAAAGCCCACCGCGGACTGTAGCACCGTGCTGCGCGTGATCTGTCCGTTGCGGATAAAGACGTACGGCGGGAAGTCGAGCGAGGCGGGGATGATGAACGAGAAGTCGAAGCCGCGGGTATGCGGCCCGTCGGTCACCGGCTTGGTGTAGTCGATGTCATGCTCGTCCTCTCCCCGCGCGAATCCCAGCCCCAGGTGCCACTTGCCGACAATGCCCGTCGCATAACCCTGCCCTTGCAAGAACGACGCCACCGTCTCCCGGCCGTCCTCGATCAACGGGAAGCCGTAGCCGTCCAGCACCCCCTGTTTGAGCTTGCCGCGCCAGGAGTATCGGCCCGTCATCACCCCGTAGCGGGTGGGCGTGCAGACCGCCGAGCCGGAGTGCGCGTCCGTAAATGTCACGCCCTGGGCGGCCAGGCTGTTCAGGTGCGGCGTCGGGATTTTCGAGGCCGGATTAAGCGCCTGAATGTCGCCATAACCCATGTCGTCGGCCAGGATGAAGACGATGTTGGGCTTCTGGGCCAGGGCCGCACAAGTCAGCAGCAGGGTGAGCGGGAGTGGTTTGAGCATGGTCCACGGTTAGTCTTTAATTTCAAGGGCGGCGAAGTCAAGCAATCGGGAGTTATCTGTCGTCCGCCGCCGGCTTGGCCGCCCGAGACTGATACCTTATGGGAGTACGGCTGGGGATCACCGTAACTCACTGCAATGCTGGCATCGAACGGAACCTTCACCAACATCCTCCTGGTTTGCCCTTGCGACCCGACAACCCTGGAGCTCGCCGCCGTGCTGGCGGCGCGGGGCAGCGGGGCGGTCACTTGCCTGCAAGTCGTCCCGGAGCTGCCCAGGGTCTGGGAATCGTTGGAGACGGTGGGCGGTCCGATCGACATGACCGCCCTGTACTTGGCCGAGCATCAGAGGCGGCTGGAGGAGAGCTACGTGGCGGCCTTGCAAGAGCGGGGCGTCCAAGCCACGGCCAAGGCGTTGGCCGGCAGCGGCTCCATGGAAGCCATTCGCGAGGTCGTCCGCCACGGACACGATCTGGTCTTGATGACAGCCGAAGGCAGCACGCGGCCGGACAAGCGGCTGTTCGGCAGCCTCTCGATGCAGTTGGTACGCAAGTGCCCGTGCCCGGTCTGGCTGGCCAAGCCGGGGCAACCGGCCCAATCGCTGCGCCTGCTCGCCGCGGTGGACCCCGATCCCGCCGAGCCCGACAGGCTGTCGCTTAATGACGGGATCCTGGAGCTGGCCGAGGCCTTCACCGCCGATGCCGGCGCCGAGCTGCATGTGATCCACGTGTGGCGACTGACGGGCGAGAAGGCCTTTCGAGGCAGCGGCCGATTTGCAGGCGACCAGATCCAGTCGCTCCTGAACCGCGAGCAGGACCGGCACCGCCGGGCCGTTTACGCCCTGGTGGAAAGTCACGGCCTCACGGGGGCGCGCGTCCACATGATCGCCGGCGATGATGCCGCCGCCGAGATTGCAGCCACCGCGGCCCGGATTGACGCCGACGTGGTCGTGCTGGGAGCCGTCTGCCGCACCGGAATCTCCGGCTTCCTGATCGGCAGCACCGCTGAGAAGGCGCTGGGTGAGCTCAACTGCTCGGTCCTGGCCATCAAACCCGAGGGCTTCCAGACGCCCGTCACTTTGGAGCGGTAAAGATTGCCTGTTTTCTACGACTTCGCGCTGTTACTGGCCGCGGCCGCAGCGGTCGGGCTGTTGATGCAACTGCTCAAACAGCCGCTGCTGATCGCCTTTATCGCGGTCGGAATCTTGGTCGGCCCGGCCGGAGTCGGTCTGGTGGAGATCGGCAGCGAGATTGAGCTGCTCGCCAAGACCGGCATCGGCCTGTTGCTGTTCACGGTCGGTCTGAAGCTGGACTTGCAAGTCATCCGCACGATGGGAACGGTCTCTCTGGCGACCGGTCTCGGACAAGTTCTGTTCACCTCCGTCGTCGGCTACATCTTGTGCCTGGGGCTCGGCCTGGCGCATATCGAGGCGGTGTACGTGGCGATCGCGCTGACGTTCTCCAGCACCATCATCATCGTTAAGCTGCTGTCGGACAAGCGCGAGGTCGATTCCTTGCATGGCCGCATCGCCATCGGTTTCCTGATCGTGCAGGACTTGGTGGTGGTCATCGCCATGATCGTGCTGGTCGCCCTGGGGGCCGCCGGCGAGTCCGGCGATTGGTCAACGGACATCGCCTGGGTCATCTTCAAAGGGCTGGGCATGCTGGCGGCGGTGGGCCTGCTGATGCGCTACGTACTGCCCAGGCTGTTCAAACAGGCCGCCTATTCAACGGAGATGCTGACAGTGCTTGGCATCGCTTGGGCTGTCGGGCTGGCCGCGGGGGCCGAACATTTGGGGTTCAGCAAAGAGGTCGGCGCCTTCCTGGCGGGCGTCTCGCTGGCCGGCACCCCGTACCGCGACGCGCTCAGCGCCCGGCTGACGGTCCTGCGCGATTTCTTCCTGCTGTTCTTCTTCGTGGATCTCGGCGCGTACTTCGACCTCAGCGCCCTGGGCGCGCAGCTCACCCCGGCGCTCATCCTCTCCGCGTTCGTGCTGATCGGCAATCCGCTGATTGTGCTGGTCATCATGGGCGCAATGGGCTACCGCAAACGCACCGGCTTTTTGGCCGGCTTGACGGTGGCGCAGATCAGCGAGTTCTCGCTGATGTTCGGCGCGTTGGGCCGGGACCTGGGCCACATCAACCAAGACGTGCTGGCGCTCATCACGATAGTGGGGCTGACAACCATCACTTTGTCGACGTACATGATCATCTACTCCCACCCGCTCTATCAGCGGCTGGCTCCGCTACTGAGCGTCTTTGAGCGCAGCAATCCCTTCCGCGAAGGCCGCTTTGACGACGCCTCCGCCGCTCACGGCGGAGCGTTCGACGCGATTGTGCTGGGCATGGGCCGATTCGGTTCCGGGGTGGCCCGAGAGCTCGTCGGCCGAGGAAAGTCGGTGCTTGGCGCGGACTTCAATCCCGATGTGGTGCAGAGCCTCAGAGACAGCGAGATCCGCATGGTCTACGGCGACGCCGAGGACCCCGAGTTTTGCTCGGAGCTGCCGCTGCGGCACGCTCGCTGGATTATTTGCGCCACCTCGCAGGCTTCCGCCCAGATTTATCTCCTGAAGGCTCTTCGGGGCCACGGCTATGGGGGTAAGGTCGCAACCACGGCCTACCACGAGGCGGATGTCGAGCGGCTGGCGAACGCCGGCAGCGATGTCGTGCTGCGGCCGTTCGCCTACGCGGCCAAGGAGTCCGCCGAGGAGCTGCTACGGTTGGGCTAACGGTCTGCGTCACATAGCCCCGGGCTTCAGCCCGGGGAAGAGGGGTGGCGCGCATTCAAGCCCGTAGGGCGGCATTGTAATAGCCCGGTCCGTGAGGGCCGGGTTTGTAGCCGCCGCGAAGCCCCCTTCTTTCTTGCGTTTACGATCGACCGGAGGGAAGAGCCGTCGGGAAATCGCAAACTCTCCGCCTTCTCTTCGAACTTTGGGCTCCGCCCTACATATTTCTTTTAGAGCCGGTCATGGCCGGGCGGCCACAACGAACTATGAAAACTGGTTTTCGAGAGAGCCCCTTAGCCAGGGGATGAGGGGGGGCGCGACCGCATTGTCCTTCAGCCCCGGGCTAAAGCCCGGGGCTGAATACCCGGCCCCGTCGCACTATGCCAGACCGTGATACGCTGCTGACGCGATGATGCGCTCGACGTTCGTCTACCTCACGCTTTTGGCTCTGGCGGGCTGCTCGGCATCCCCGCGATCGGTTCACCAAGCCACAGGCATCAAGATCGTGGAGGTTGATCAGACCAGCGCCGTCATTTGGGCGCGCGTCACGGCCGCCGAGCGGCCGGTCGGTCCCGAAGGCGGCATCCCAAGCTTCCAATACCGCGACGAGGCCACCGGCGAAATTGTCGACACCTTCGGTCCCAACCGGCGCAACCCCGTGGTCCGTCCGCTGCCCGACCAAGCGGCCACTGACCGTTTTGAAGGCGCCGCCCCCGGCGCTCCCGGCGAGGCGAGGGCGCGCTACCGTCTGGCCGGAGAGCCGGATTGGATCTACAAAGGCTGGCAGCCGGTCGATCCGGCAAAGGACCACACTACGGCGATACGGCTGGAAGACCTCCAACCCGGCGGCCGCTATGAGCTGGAAGTCGACGTGCGGCCCGCTCCGGACGCGAAGACCACGTCCACCATCGTCGGCGGCTTTAAGACGGCCCCGGCCCCGGACGAGAAGGCGCGCGTGGTCTTCACCGTGACCACCGGCACGGCCTATCCGGACCGCGACGACCCCGTCAACGGCTTCAAGATGTACGCCCAAATGCTGAAGCTCGACCCCAGCTTCTTCGTCCACACCGGCGACATCGTCTACTACGACAGGCTGGCGAAAAACATGGCGCTGGCCCGCTGGCATTGGCAGCGCATGTATTCCCTGCCCTCCAATGTCGCTTTTCACCGGCAGGTCGCCAGCTACTTCATCAAGGACGACCACGAAACGCTGATCGACGACTGCTGGCCCACGATGGAAAGCCCCGCCTCCGGAGACCTCACCTTCGCCCAAGGCCAACAGATCTTCCTGGAGCAGGTCGCCATTGACGGCAAGACCTACCGCACCGTCCGCTGGGGCAAGGACCTGCAAGTCTGGTTTCCCGAAGGCCGCGACTACCGCAGCCCGAATCCCATGCCCGACGGCCCCGACAAAACTATTTGGGGCGCCGAGCAGAAGGCTTGGTTCAAGGAAAGCTTCGCCGCCTCCGACGCGACCTTCCGCATCCTCATCAGCCCGACGCCCCTGGTCGGCCCCGATCGCACCACGAAGAACGACAACCACTCCAACGCGGGCTTCAAGACCGAGGGCGACGAGCTGCGGCGGTTCATCGCCTCCCACAAGAACGCTTACGTGGCCTGCGGCGACCGCCACTGGCAGTACGTCTCCGTGGACGCCGAGACCGGGCTGCGCGAGTACTCCGCGGGCCCGGCCAGCAACGAGCATGCCGGCGGCTTCTCGGAGGATCTACGCACCCCCGAGCACGTCTATCTCAACGTGATCGGGGGCTTTCTAGTCGGGATGGTGGAGCGCGTCAACGGCGAGCCGCGGCTCACTTGGACGCACTACAGCGTGGACGGCGACGAGCTCCACCGCGACGTGCTGACGGCCGAGTAAGGGCCCCTACGGGATGTCCCCGCGCGTGCTCAGCTTGATGCGATACAGGCCCGTCCGCGCCGTCATGTAAAGCGTCGAGCCGTCGTCGCCCCAGGCCACATTCGCCGGAACCTCGGTCGGCCGGATCGTGCCCAGGTGTGTGCCGTCGGGTGCAATGACCCAGACGCCGCCGGGGCCGGTGCCGAACAGATTGCCTTGGTTGTCGAGCTTGAGCCCGTCGGGCAACCCTTCGCCCATCTCCGCGGTCACATCGTAGAACGGGCGGCTCAGCGTCAACGTGCCGTCCTCGCGGACGCCGTAGGCCATCCAGACCTTGCGGGCAGGATCGGAGTTGGCCACGTACATCGTCTTCTTGTCCGGCGAAAAGCCGATGCCGTTGGGCCGCGTCATGCGGCTGTCGAGCATCTCCACTTTCTTGCCGTCGGCGCTGACGCGGAACACTCCGTTGAATTCGAGCTCCTTGTCCTCGCTCTCGTCCTGACCGACCAAGCCGTAGGGCGGATCGGTGAAGTAGAGCCACTCGTCGTTGAGCCAGACGAGGTCGTTGGGACTATTGAGGCGGGAGCCCTCGAATTTGTCTACCAGCGTGCTCCACTTGCCGTCCGGCGTGACTTTCGAGATCCGGCGGTTGCCGTGCTCGGCGACAAACAGATTGCCGGCCGAGTCCAAGGTGAGGCCGTTAGGGCCGGCGAAACGGCCCTCGGCGATCTCGCCTTCAAAGACGGGTTTCTTGAAGTCGGTCGGGGCCCCGCCCGAGGGGCTCCACTTGTAGATCACGTTGCCGGGCACGTCGCTGAACAGCAGAAACGGATTGCCTTCCCAAACCCGGTTGACCCACAGGGGCCCCTCGGTGAAGACGAATCCCCCGGCGAGCTTTTCGATCTTCGCTCCCTCCGGAACAAGCGCGTCCAGACCGGGATCGGCGCGATGGATGGTTCCTTCTCCGGCCGCGCGGTCAGGGCTGACCGCTTCGGGCGCTTCGCCTCCGCCGCACGAAATCGCAATAGCGGCCAACGCCGCCAGCAGGATCTTGGCTGTGTGGTGCATAGTGTTTTCCTCTCTGTGGTCGAAAATGCGCCCATAGGTTTGCACAAACCGTCCCGAGTGTCCAGAACGCTCGGCACAAGCGCTGTCCCCTGATCAGTGGTGGTTACTTATTGACCACCCGGCTTCATCCTCGCGCGTCACTCACGCCAAGAAGGCTGCGCGACTATGATGAAGACAATTCGCAATGCCAACTCGCAGGGAGCCGGCCATTCGACGCCGACACGCAGGGGGGCTGTGGCGGACTTCGCGCGGGAATGAGCGACGGTTGGGGCCTGGTTTCGTAAAGCCCCAACCGTCCGTTTTCAGCGGGTTGCGGGCGCGATGTCGCGAAATGTCGCAGTTTTGATTATTTCGGATGTGAGGAACCTCAGTCTCCGATCCCAGGGTACGCCCGCTGTCAGTCCAAGCGCTTGGCCGTCCAAGAGAAACCGGGGGAGATGCCTGCTCGTCACCGAATTGAAGATGTAGGAATGGAGTGAAATCCCCACTACACCTGTTTTTCAGGCACCGAGCTTCGCCGCCAGCGAAAGACGACGATCCCAACCAGCCCACCGAAGAACATGAGCGCCGAAGCTGGCTCTGGAACTTCGCTTAGAGCGACCGGCTCGCCGCTGAGCTCCGAAGCCCGGGCGAAAACAAGCGCAGAGCCCTCTACCCGGGCGGGCCGTGAATCGACAGAGGGATTCCCCGAGAACACACCCCCCTGCAATGTGATCGAAACGTCAAACGGTGTGCCAAGGGTGATTGGAATCGTCCCACTGAACAGGTCTCCGACGTCGAAAGCGGCGCTGTGAGAGACCGACTGCCCTGCAACATCGACTTGGGCAATGCCGAACCCATCGATTGTAAAGATCTCACCGAACAAGTCGAGGCTAAGCTCACCCGGACGTATCGGTCCAGGCGTGGTGGCGAGTAGAGACAGGACGAAATCGAAGGTCGCCATTCCGGCTAGGGGATTGATCGGAAAGTCGGGCTCGTCAGGGTTGCCCCATCCCGCCTCCGCGCTGCCGTTGACGAGAATGGTGAGGTTGCCGCCGGCAAAAGATATGCCGGAGAAAAGAATGCTCGCATCCGCAACAGCCTGTTGGATGTCGCCAAGAACCCCAAGCGAGCAGTTGGACGCATCGGTAACAACCAGCGATCCGCCGCCGGCAAGGCCGACGCTGCAATCGACCTGGCTTGTAATGGTGGCGGCTGAAAGCGGACCGGCCGAGCAGAGCAGAAGTACGACACTCGCAGTGTAAACACGAGACATGAAAGATCTCCTGATGCAACAAGGGCGCAAATCGAACGACTGGAGGATACCACGCAATGTCGCGCCGCGCAACTCGCGACCCTTCGGTGTCGGCGCAACCTGAAATGATCCGCAGGAGAGCAAAGTAGAAAGATCCCCATCCAAAGCGAGACCTTGGAGGGATGAAAGAAATCGTGGCCTTGAGCAAGCGGGAACGGGATCGGCTGGCGGAACAACGACGGACGGAGCCCGAATTGATCTCGGCGTAGGGCTTGGTTCCCAAATGGCTATGCGCGTGGGGTTCGGGCGGCTGTCGTTCGGGCCTCACGAGAACCCCCTGTTGGTGGGTCTGACGCCCGGCTTCGTCGGGCTGTTCCAAGTCAACGTGATGGTGCCGCCGCAGGCCTCGACGAATTAGCGCACCCCTTTAACGCTGGAGTACCCGGACGGGTGCCCCAAAAACCCGGTCGAAATCGCCTTCGAGCGCCCTATCGCTCGACCGGTCAGGGTCTGACCACGGGCGCGGTCCGGCGACGTGCGAAGAGGCCGCCAGCTTGCCAGAACCATTCAGGCCCGCCGGTCGCGCTCGAGAGGCGCTTCAGCCCCCAAGCGGCCGGTCAATACCGGCTTCATGGCCCTTGGCCCAGAACGGCCGGGC
>CAYOPA010000102.1:12982-13581 GCA_964405625.1 uncultured Bryobacterales bacterium | reverse complement strand
CCGCCAGCCGGATGTGCGCCGCCGGAATGCCGGTCTTGGCCGAGGCGCGCTCGATGGCCCCCTCCAAGCCGTTGACGAACAGGCGGTCGATATCGACCATCACGAACTTCTGGCCGCCCTGGGAGAGTGCCAGCGCCGTAGCAACCATGCCGGCCGGGTCGATGCCCTCGGCTTCAATGTGCGTCTGCGAGCCCCAGTTCATCTGCGCGATGCCGATGGGCGGGGTGATATCAACCCGCGCGACGCCGGCCATCAGGCCCGTCGGGGCCGAATCGCGGGCGGTTTGTTCGACCACATCGGCCGCCAGCGGAAGCGCCAGCAGAATCAGGAAAATGGACTTGCGCGACACGCGCCAATTCTAGGTCTCCAAGGGACGGGAAGCAAGGAAGGATTCGCCGGCTGTGTTCCTGCCGACGCTGCAAGCTCCTTCAAAACCCGCGCCACGGGCGGACGGCGAGCAGCAACAGCACAGCGGCCAGTGCGTCGAGCCCCCAAACCTCGTAGACCCTTTGCCACCAAGCGCTCGAGGCGTTAGCGAGCGACTCGGGTCGAACTCGCCCAATAGCCGTTGGAAACAAACCGGCTGCTGAGCCCGTTCC
>CAYOPA010000102.1:11190-12972 GCA_964405625.1 uncultured Bryobacterales bacterium | reverse complement strand
AGCGGTTGCAGCCAGACCACCACCGCTGCGGCGCCAAACAGCCAACGCGCCGGTCCGGGCCGTTCCCAAGCCGCTTTCGCCGCGACCAGCGCCGGCCACGCCAACACGACCAGCGCCGTCTGCTTTTGCGCATACGGTTGCAGCAGGATCAAGGCGCAAAAAGCCGCCGACGCCGCAGCCGGCTCGGCGTGTGCGGGCAGCTTGTAGGCCAGACGCCATAGCGCCAGGCAACCGACGACGACCAGCCCCAGCCAGAGCAGCCTCACCGTGGCCGGATCGAGGCTGAGCCAGTTGATCACCGGGTAGTTGGGGTCGGGCGCCTCGCGCCAGCTCAGCGCCGTCCAATGGCGAGTCATCACGCCCAGCAGGGACTGGCTCGGGAACCAGATCGAGCCTCCGGCGGAGGCGATCTGCGACTCCTGCTCGAACCACGCTTTCAGGTCGGCGCGATGGGCGCTCCAGCCTGTCCAAAAGGCGGGTAGCAGCGTCAAAGCGGCGGCGCTCGCCAGCGCCATCGCGGCCGAGACAAGCCGCCGCCGGAACGCCAGGTACGGCGCAAAGAATAGCGGCCAGACCTTCAGCGCGATCGCCAGTCCCAGTGTCAGGCCCGCCAGGCGCGGCCGCTTCTCGGCCGTCAACAGCGCCGCCGCGACCAGCGCAAAGACAAAGCCCTGGGCGTTGCCGTAGCGAAGCTCGCTCAGAATCCAATAGCCGCCGCCAAGGAAAAACAGGCCCCACAAGGCGGCAGGAGCGCCCAGACGGCGGCCCAGCATGGCCATCACGGCTCCCAGAGCCGCCAACTTGGCTAGCGCCCACACAAAAGCCGCCGCCCGGAACGGCGGCAGGGCGAACGGTTCCATCAGCCACCGAAACAGCGGCGGATAGCGGTACCACATCGGCCAGGGCAGCCCCGAGGCCTCGCCGTACAGCGGCCCGTTTGACCGCGCGATCGTCCAGTAGACCGAAAAATCGATCGCGAACGTGGCCGCCCAAGCGCTCGCCGCGACGGCCGCCACCGCAACCGCCGCCCAACGCCAACGCGACCGCAAGAGCTCCAACGCTCTCGAAGTATACTCGGGAGACCCCGGCGCCCATGAAGTCCCTGCTCGCTTTCGCGCTTTTGACGGTCTGGGGCTGCTCGGCGCCGCGGCAGGCGCAATTCACCATCGCCGGCTGCCACGCGACAGTAACCGCCTGGGCGGGGGCCGTCAATTGGGCGCCCGCGCCGGAGCCTGTGCTGGAGCGCGGCGAGCCGGGCGCCTGGGACGCCGCGGATCTGCTTAACCCCAGCGCGGCCCCTTGGCGCGGCGGTTGGATCAACCTGTACTCGGGTTACGACGGCGCAACCTGGCGCACGGGGGCGGCGTTTTCCGACGACGGCCGCGTTTGGCGCAAGCATCCGGCGCCCGTGCTCGAACCTGATCCGGCGACCTGGGAAGGCGCCTACATTGCGGCGAACGGGGCCACGCTGGCTGTGGACGGCGAGCTGCGACACTGGTACCAATCGGGCCCTCGCAACGCGGCTCGGATCGGCCTCGCCGTCTCGTCCGACGGCTTGGAATGGCGCAAGATGGCCGGCCCCGTCTTTGGACCAGGGGCCGAGGGCGCCTGGGACGAATCGGCCGTCGCCGACCCAAACGTCATCGCCTGCGGCGACGCCCTGTACCTGTTCTACTTGGGACAGAACCGGTTTGGCGTGCAGCGGCTGGGCGTGGCGCGTTCGATCGATGGCGGCGAGAGGTGGCAGCGCTCGCACCTGAATCCGATCCTCGAAACCGGGGG
>CAYOPA010000102.1:6817-11180 GCA_964405625.1 uncultured Bryobacterales bacterium | reverse complement strand
AGGCTGCCCGCAGCGGGGCCGAGGCGAGGCCGCCGATCCTCGAAACCGGGGGCGCCGGGGAGTTTGACGAGCGCGGCCTCGGCGAGCCCGCCGTGCTGTTCACGGATAACGCCTTCTGGATGCTCTACGTCGGCCGCGACGCCGCCGAGCGGCGCAGGATCGGCTGGGCGCGGTCCGACGACGGCTTGCGCTGGTCGAAAACGGGGCCGGTCCTTTCCGGCGACCAACCTTGGAACGAGGCGGTCGTCTGCGATCCTGAGTGGCTGGTCGTCGACGGCCGTGCGCTGCTGCTTTTCGGGTGCGGGGACACGCCTTCGCCTGACGAAAACCTCAACGGACGAATCGGCGTTGCCGAGCTCGCCCCATAGTTTGCGGGTAACCTAAGCGCCTCGGAAACCGAACTTGTAAGGTGAGACTGTGAGCCTGATCACCCGAACGCCGGTTGTGTGTCTGCTGCTTTGGCTGGCGGCGGGCGCCTCCGCGCAGATGATCGACCCCGTAAAGTGGTCGCTGGAGGTTGAGCCGACGCAGGCGGCGCCGGGCGGCAACGCTGTGGCGAAGCTAACGGCGACGGTGCAGGACGGTTGGCACCTGTATTCCTCCACCACGCCGCAAGGCAAGCCGATCGCTTTGGAGTTGGATTTGGCCGAAAATCCGGCTGTCGAGTCGTGGACTGCCTGGCAGCCCACGCCGGACCGCCAGTTCGACGAGCTTTTCGGCGTCGAAAGCCAGTGGTACGAGCGCGAGGCTGTTTTTTGGATTGAGCTGACGCTGGCAAACGGCGCCGCGCCTGGGCCGACGCAGATCGAAGCCAAGGTGCGTTACGGCGCCTGCGACAACAACGCCTGCCTGCCGCCGACCCGCCGCTCAGCGAGCGCCAATCTAACCGTCGCCGCCGACGCCGTCGCCGCGCTGCCCGCGCGCCCGGACGGCTACGAGTCGATGAAGCTCGCCTCCCCTCCCCCGAATCCTGCTGAGACGATCGCCGCCGCGGCCGCCGCGATGAGCGCCCCGGGCGCCGCCGAGCCGGCCCGCTCGCCGGGCGGCTCCGAATCCGCCCCGATCGACCAAGGCTTTTTGCAGTTCGCCGCCGTGGCCTTCGGCTTCGGGTTGTTGGCGGTGTTCACGCCGTGCGTGTTCCCCATGATCCCGATCACGATGTCGTACTTCGTCAGCTCGCAGTCGGGCGAGACGAAGGCGTCGCTGGTGCAGGCGACCACGTTCGCGCTGGGCGTGATCGGCCTGTTTACCGGGCTGGGGGCGCTGGTATCGGTGATCCTGGGGCCGTTTGGGATGCAGGCGTTGGGGGCCAACGTCTGGGTCAACTTGTTCATTGCGCTGGTGTTCTTTGCTTTCGGCGCTAGCCTGCTGGGGGCCTTTGAGATCACCCTGCCCAGCGGGGCGTTGACCAAGCTCAACTCCTTCACCCAGGGAAGCGGCCTGCTGCCGACGCTGATGATGGGGTTGGTTTTCGCGCTGGCGTCGTTCGCCTGCACGGGCCCGTTCGTAGGCGCGCTGCTGGCCGGCTCGGTGGCCGGCGGCGGCATGGCGTGGCCGATTTTTGGCATGTTCATGTTCTCGGTCGGGTTGGCGCTGCCGTTCTTCTTCCTGGCGCTGTTTCCGGCTTATCTCAAGCGGCTGCCGCGCGCCGGCGGTTGGATGACCCGCGTCAAGATCGCCATGGCGTTTCCGATCTTTGCGGCGGCGGTGAAGTACCTGTCGATCGTGGACGTGATGTACGGCTGGGAGCTGTTGTCGCGGGACCGCTTCCTGGCCATCTGGATCGTGCTGTTCGCGCTCGACGGGCTCTACCTGCTCGGCCTGCTGCGGTTGGAGGACGAGCCGGCCGACCGCGTCGGCCTGGGCCGTCTGGCCGTGGGCGGCGCCGCGCTGATTCTGGCGGTCAATCTGGTCCCCGGCATGTTCGGCGGACACCTGGGTGAGCTCGAAGCCTACGTGCCGGCGGCGTCGGAAAGCCGAGGCTTGTCCGGGGCGGTGGACGTTGCCGCGAAGGCGCAATGGATCAAGGACGACTACCCCGGCGCGCTGGCGCAGGCCAAGCAGACCGGGCGTCCGTTACTGATCAGTTTCACCGGCTACGCCTGCACGAACTGCAAATGGATGAAAGCGAACATGTTCCCCAGAGCCGAGATCAAGGCCGAGTTGGACCGGCTGGTGCTGCTGGAGCTTTACACCGACGATCCGGACGATCGCGTCTCGGAACCGAACCAAAAGCTCCAACAGGAGCGTTTTCAATCCGTTGCGGTGCCGTTTTATGCGTTGCTGGATCCCAACGGCGAAACCATCGCGACCTTCCCCGGGCGGACCCGAGACACGAGCGTATTCCTGGGCTTCCTGCGCAGCGCCACGGGCGAGCTTACGCAAGCCGGCCCCGGTGGCGACTAGGTCAGTTTTGGACGGCTGTCCGGGCCTTCGCCCCAACGGCGGGCAGGGCGACGCAGGCTACAATTGAAGGCAGACCGTTGGGGAACTATTCTTCCGTCCAGGGCGTCCGATAGGAAAGGCAGGACGGGTGTTCCTGACGGCTGTGTTTGATGTGCGTTCTTAGGTGAGAGGGGCGATGGCTCGGGCGACGACAACTCGATGGACTCGGCTCGGTCGCTGGGTGCGGTTGCACCTGCTCCGCTCCTTGCGTGAGAACGCCTCCCCGGCGCGCACGGCCTTGGGGTTGGGGCTGGGCGCGTTCATCGGGATCTTTCCTACCTTTCTGATCGGCACCCCGCTGGCGTTTTTCGTCGCGGGCCGGATCGGCCTCAACCGCGCCGCCGCGGTCGCCGGCACCGTGCTGGCGATGAATCCCATCACCGGCCCGTTCCTCTACTCGTTGAGCGCTTGGCTGGGATTCGAGCTCCTCAATCGCGAGCAGATCGAGCGCGAGGCCCAGGGCTTGATGGGACTTTGGGGCGACTATATGGCGCCGTTTCTGGTGGGCAGCGCCGTCGTCGCCTTTACGGTGGCGGTGGTGTTGGCGACGGCGATGTTCATTTTCGTCCGTCAACGCGGCGGCTTGCGGACACTGCTGGTCAAACCCAAGACACATACACCCCGACCGCCCCGGCCGACAACCCCCGAACCCGTCGAGTCCGCCCACATCCCCACCGCGCCGTAGGCGAGCTGTCGGGCGGCGCCCCAAACGTCGATAGCTATTAGCTATAGGTAGTTTTTACAACAGTTGTCGCCTGAGCTCATTCCCTCGAAAGCAGGCGGCAAATCGTTGATCGATGGTGCCTTAGGTGTGGTCGGCTCGCTTTGGTCTTCAACGTGCAAGGTTCTTCCCGTAGGAAAAAGCGTCATGAAAAACCTTGTTCAGTTCGCCCGCTCTCGGTACGCTCTCTGCGCTCTGGCCATCGGCTTGGCCGTCGGCTGCGGCTCAACCTCGGACCAATCCGAGATCTCAAGCCCGGACCCGACCGCAGCGGCAAACTCCGACGGCTTCAACCCGATGCGCTTCCTGGGCCTCGACGACAAGCCCGCGCCGCCGCCCCCGCTCGTCGTGGCCGCCGGCCAAAGACTGCGGGTGCGGACGACGTCTGCGTTGTCCACCAAGTCCAACAACGCCGGGGAAACCTTCGTGGGGACGTTGCAAGACGCCGTGATGGACGGCGAGCGCGTCGCGCTCCCCGCCGGTTCGACCGTCACCGGACGGGTGACGTTCTCCGATCCGGGCGGCCGGGTGAAGGGAGTGGCCAAGATCGGCGTTGAGCTTTCGCGGATCACCGCGCCCAACGGCGAAGCGATCCCGCTGAACACCGGCGTGGTCGTGCGCCAGGCGAAACAGACCCACACCAAGGACGCCCAGAAAATCGGCATCGGCGCTGGCGCCGGCGCTGTGATCGGCGCTGTCGCGGGCGGCGGCGGAGGCGCCGCGAAAGGCGCCGGAGTCGGCGCGGGCATGGGTACGGGAGCGGTTCTCGCCACGCGAGGCGACGCGGCCGTGATCCCGGCCGAGTCCGTCCTGACATTCCAGCTTTCACAAGCCGTGACCGTTCAGCCTTAATACCCTTCATACCGCACGGCTGCGCGCAGTCGAGCCCGGATCGGAGCAACCGGTCCGGGCGCTATCAGTTCTGCCAGCGGCGGTAGACGGTTTTGCCTTCCAGGATCGTCATAACCGGCTCAATCTCACGAAGCTTCTCGACGGGGACCTCCAGAAAATCCTCGTCGATGACCACGAAGTCCGCCAACTTGCCCACCTCGATGGAGCCGCGCTCCTGTTCAGCGTGCTGCATCTCCGCGGCCCAGATCGTGTGCATTCGCAGAGCGTCCTCGCGCGAGATCGACTCCTCGTCGGCATACAGCGGCGTCGTGTTGGCGCGGGCGCGCGTCACCGCCATCCAGATCT
>CAYOPA010000102.1:0-6807 GCA_964405625.1 uncultured Bryobacterales bacterium | reverse complement strand
TCTGGAAGAACGGGTTGTAGGGGTTGACGGCGGTGTTCTTGTCAAAGCCGATCATGTGATCGCTGCCGCCTGCGATCTTGACCCCGGCTTCGAGGTATGACCGCAAGGGGATGAACCAACGCATCCCTTCCCATCCCATCACCTGCTCCAGGGCGGCGCCGTCGTGGTAGAGCCAGGGCATCTGCACGTCGGCCATCACGCCCATCTTAGAGGCGCGCGCCAACGCCTCGGGGCTCTCGAAGCTGGCGTGCATCAGGTGATGGCGCTCCTCGGCGATGGGCCGGTCGCGGTCGAGCTCGGCCATCACATCAAGAAAGGTGTCCACCGCGCCGCCGCCCTGGCTGTGCGCGGTGAGCTGCCAACCCTTCTCGCGCGCCTTGCGAAAAATCGCCAGAAGCTTCTCCGGGCCCACGAAGCGCATGCCCACATCATCGGGGTTGGTCATGCCGTACAGGCGCTTGCCGAACTCGCCGTAAGGATGCCGCTGGTAGGCCGTTCCGATGGTCATGCCGCCGTCCAGCGTGACTTTGTAAGCGCCGAACTTGAGCAGCGAGTCGCCCGTCCCGGTCGTGAAGTCCGACTCCCGCAGGTCATAGAGGATTTCCGCGAAATTTTTCGCGGCGCCGGGCCTCCAGGTCATCACCACGCGCAGCGGCAGCCGGCCCAACCCGTGCAGACGGCGATAGAGCTCGATCTGCTCGGCGTTGACGGCGCGGTCGCCGACGGCGGTGAGTCCGGCGTCGCGGTAGCGCCGCAGCATCGCCTCCAGAGCCTCCAGCTTCTCCTCTTTGCTGAACTCGCTGCTCTCGCTCGGCCCGTCAACCAGCAGGCCGCGCGCGTTTTTCAGGATGCCGTTGGGATCGCCGTTCGAATCGACGACGATCTCGCCGCCCGGCGGGTGCGCAGTGTAGCGGGTGATCTTCGACATCTCCAGCGCCTTGGAGTTGACGACCACGGTATAGCTGGCGTCAAACATCACCGGGTGGTCGGTTGTCACGTCGAGCACTTCGCGGGTCGGCATCTCCATCTCGGAGAGGCGCGTGGGGAAGGTGCGCGGGACCACGATCCACTCGCCGGCGGGCGTCTTCTCGGCCTGCTCGCGGATGTAACTCTGGATGGCGGCGAACGAATCCAGGGGCGGCAGGCTTTCGCGAAACTCGCTCAGACCGGCCGACAAGGCGTGGACGTGCGAATCGATCAGGCCCGGCAACACCGTGCGGCCTTCCAGGTCCAGCAGGGCGACCCCATCGGCTTGCGCCTGCTCGATCAGCTCGCTGGACGGCCCGACGGCAACGATCCTGCCGTCGCGGACGGCAACCGCCTCGTGCACGGTCATGGCGGGGTCGACCGTCACCACCTTGCCGTTATGAAAAGTCACGTTTTGCGCCAGCGCGAGGGCCGGAACGAGGAAAAGGCAGAGTCGCAGCATGCTACGCCGGATTGTAGCGCGGGCGGGGTTTTCCGACCCAAACGAACCCGAATTCAACCTTGTCGCGTCTACAATTGCTTCGAGCGGCTGCCGATTCGTTCAGCAGCGAACCGCAAAAAACGGGAATACACTAAAACACTATGTTTCGACCATCGACGGCATTGCTGGCCCTCGCCTGCGGTCTGACGGCCGCCACCATCCCCGAAATGGAGCTCGCCCAGGTTGTCGAGCGCTCTCCTCGCATCATCCAGGGCCGCATTGTGCGCACTTGGGCGGCGTGGGACGCGGCGCACAAGGCTATTTGGACGCACGCCGAGGTCGCCGTGACGCGCGACCTGCGCGGCAATGCCGGTCCGGCCGTGGTCATCAGCGAGCTTGGCGGCGTGGTTGACGGTATGGAGATGCACGCTCCCGGCGCGCCAACGTTAGAGGTCGGCGAGGATCTGGTGGCGTTTACCTACCAAACGCCCGGCGGGCTGTGGCGGCTGCGCGGCTGGGGGCAGGGCAAGTATCGAATTGAGCGCGACGACGCCGGCCGTGAAATCGTACGGCGGGACGGCTACGGCGCAGCGCTGGTGAAGCTCGGCGGCGGCCCGGCTGCGGTAGCGCACTCCGCCGGCGCCCATGGGGCTCTGGAGGGCGACCGCGAGCCGTTGGAATCGTTCCTGGGTCGCGTGGAGGCGCTGTTGGCCGCCGAGGAGCGGCAGTAGTGCGGCCGATCGCGCCGGCGCTGGCCGGCTTGTTGTTGTGCGCGGCGTCGCTCCCCGGCTATGTGCGGGGGATCAACTCGTTTGGTTCGCCGTACCAGCGTTCCGACATCGCCGATCTCGCCTTTGTGATCAATGACCAGACCGCGGCTGGAATGCGGAACGCCCAGGGCGCGCTCATCATCACCCCCTCCAGCGATCCCCTGGGGGCCATCCGACAAGCGATGGAGACCTGGAACGCCATTCCGGGCTCTCGGATCCGGTTCCGGGAGCCCACGCTCGCGCCCCTCTCCCCTTCCGGTTTCGACCGCCGCCACCTGATCACCTTCGAAGACACCGCCGAGGTCCGCGAGGTGGTGGAGGACGCCACGGCGGTGGCGCTTTTCTTCTCGACCCAGAGCGGCGAGATCGTCGACAGCGATATCTATTTCAACCCGGCTCTGGAAGCAAACGGCGGCGGGACTGTCGCGTTTTCCACGGACGGCGAACCGGACACCTTCGATATTGCGTCGATCGTGCTGCACGAGCTGGGGCACACCTTCGGGATGAGCCATACCAACGTGCTGGGCGCGACGATGTTCCAGTTCGGCCGCGCGGGGGAGCTGTTTACGCGCACCCTGGCCGCTGACGATATCGCCTTCGCCGTGGACGTTTATCCGGCGATCGGCGGGCAGGGCGGATTCGGCAGGATTCGGGGCGCGGCGCGGCTCGCCGACGGCAGCCCCGTGTTGGGCGGCATGGTCGCGGCGGTCAATCCGTCCACCGGCGTCGTGGTCGGCGGGCTCACCGGGCTGGCTTCGGGGACGTACAACATCCTGGTTCCGCCGGGCGACTATGTCGTCTATCTGGAACCGCTGAATGGCCCTGTCCGGCCTGACAACTTGGCGCTGGAGGGCCGGGAGATCACCGTGCCGTTCCAGACGACGGTCTTCGGGGCTCCCGATGGCGGCGTCACTGTCTCGGTCGCGGCGGGGGGCGAGACGCTCGCGGATATCGCAGCCGAGGCCGGAGAGCCGCAGCTCGACATCGCACTGCTCGGGGTGGAGGCCGGTCAGTTCATCGCGCTCGGAACCGGGCCGCGCGAGCTCAATTCCACCCGCCTGGAGCTCTTTTTGTGGGGAACCGGCCTGCGGGATGTGACCCCGGCGGGTTTGCGCCTGCTAGGGCCGGACGTTAGTTTGGTTCCCGGAAGCGTCCGCTTCGACACGCGTCTGAGCCAGGACGAGTTTGGAGGGGCGTTGCGCTTCCAGGTCAATGTCAATCCGCCGTCGTCTCCCTCCCAGAGCCCGCAAGGCCGTTCTCTGACCACGGTGCTGGTTTCGGCGGGCGGCCGATCGGCGGCGCTGACCGGCGCGTTGGTGGTGGAGGCGGAGTTTCCAAGTATTCCGGCCTTTACGGCGGCCGGGGTCGCCAACGCGGCGAGCTTCGTCGCCGGGCCGATCGCGCCGGGCTCGCTGATCTCGATCTTCGGCTTCGACCTGGGCCCGACGCCGTCGCTCGTCAATTCGGGCTTTGATCCCGCCACGGGGCTGTTGAGAACCGAGCTCGGCGGCGTTCGGGTGGAGTTCGACGGCATCGCGGGGCCGATGTTCTTCGCCTCGGAAGGGCAGATCAATGTGCAGGCGCCGTTTGAGATCGCCGGGCGGCCGTCGACGCGAGTCGTGGTCTCCCAGGCCGGACGTCCGAGCCCTGGCGTGATCGTTCCGGTGACCAGGGCGGCGCCGGGTTTGTTCGTCATCGAGGGGACGCGGGGCGCCATCCTTAACCAGGACTTTTCGCTCAACACGCCGGCGAATCCGGCACGTCCGGGCGGCGCGGTGATCGTGTTCGGAACAGGACAGGGCGTGGTCAGCAACCCCGTGCCCACCGGCGGCCCGGCGGGGGCGGATCCGCTAAGCGGTCGCGACGGCGTGACGGCGACCGTGGGCGGGCTGCCGGCGCAGGTGCTGTTCGCCGGGCTGTCGCCGGGCTTTGTGGGCCTGTTGCAGGTGAATTTGCTGTTGCCAGCGGATGTCCCGGCTGGCGAGGCCGTGCCGGTCCAGGTCTTTGTGGACGGGGTCGCCAGCCAGAGCGGGGTGGCTCTGTCGATCGCGGAGTAGCTTTGTGATTGGGTGCGCTTCGTTGCCGCGCGCCACTACAATACCGAGACCGGATGCGATTCGCCCTTTGCTGTCTCCTGCTGGCGCTGACCGCACACGCGGCGCCGCCCAACATCGTCCTGATCGTCTCTGACGACCAGGGCTGGAACGACGTCTCCTTCCACGGCGGCGAGATCCCCACGCCCAACATCGACCGCATCGCCACCGAAGGCGTCGAGCTTGACCGCTTCTACGTCTGCCCTGTCTGCACGCCGACGCGAGCGGGGCTGATGACCGGGCGCTATCCGATCCGATTCGGCATGCAGCGAGCCGTCTGCCGGCCGTTTCTGGATGTCGGCCTGCCGCCGGAGGAGACGACCCTCCCCGAAATGCTGGCCCAGGCCGGCTATGCCGCGCGGGCAGTGATCGGCAAGTGGCATCTGGGTCACGCCTTCGAACGCTTTCACCCGCTCAACCAGGGCTTTTCGTTCTTCTACGGCCACTACAACGGCAACATCGACTACTTCACCAAGGTCCGCGACGGCGAGGTCGACTGGCACCGGAATCTCTATCCGAGCCGTGACGAGGGCTACTCGACCGACCTGATCGCCGACGAAGCGGTTCGCTTTATTCAGAATCACAGGGCGTCGGGGCCGTTCTTTCTCTATGTTCCGTTCAATGCGCCTCACCTGCCCTTGCAGGCGCCGCAGGAGTGGATCGACCGCTTCGCCTCGATCGCCGATGAGGACCGCCGTGTCTATGCCGCAATGGTGGGGGCCATGGACGCGGGCGTGGGCCGCATTTTGGAAGCTCTGGACAAGGGCGGCATGACGGCGAACACGCTGGTTTGGTTTATGTCCGACAACGGCGGCGCGTCCGTCGGCGACAACACGCCGCTGCGCGCCGGCAAGGGGACGCTGTACGAAGGCGGCATCCGCGTCCCCGCGGCCGTGCGCTGGCCCGCCGGGCTGGCGGGCGGCGGACGTAAGGTGACCTGGCCGCTGACCTACATCGACGTCTGGCCGACCTTGGCGCGGGTTTCGGGCTATCCGCCGGACCCGGTGCGCACCGCGCGGCCTTTGGACGGCGTCGATGTGTGGGACGTCATTACCGGCCGCACGGCGGCGCCGAAGCGGCAGATTTTCTCCTACTTTGAGCGCTACCAGGGCGAGATGCTTGCGGTCATCGATTGGCCCTGGAAGCTCGTGCGCCAGGGGCCGCCGATCCTGGGCCCCAACCGCGAGGACGAGCCGCCGGCGGGCATGACGGTGAAGCCCGATCCGCTGAAGGTCGAGCTGTTCCGGCTGGACTCCGACCCTTACGAGCAGCAAAATGTCGCCGAGCAGCACAAAGACAAAGTGGGCGAGCTGCTGGAGGCCGTACGGCGTTTCCGCGCCCAGCGGCCTCGCGGCGGCGTCCCGCCGATGACCGCGCCTGAGCCGCCGGGCTGGAAGCCGCCGACGGACTGGACGATGCGGGAGGAGTAGTGCTGTTGCGTAGCTACGACTTCGACGGCAGTAGGGATGCTAAACGCGATCGCTGGAAGGCGACTACTGGAATTCGCCCGCGGCGCGCAGTTGGCGCACGGCCCGCTCGACTTGGTCGGCGACGCCTTCCGCGTCAGAGCAAATGGCGGACTCCCACAAGCGTAGCGACCTCCACCCCATCGAGCGCAAGCGCTCGTTGACCTCGGCGTCGCGGGCGCGGTTGCGCTCGATCTTCGCCACCCAATAGGCGGCGTTGTGGCCTTGAGCAAGCTTCGCTTTGCGGGACTCCCAGTCGGCGCCGTGCCAGAAGTCGCCGTCGCAGAAGACGGCCAGACGAGCCGAGCGAAAAACGATATCCGGACGACCGGGCAGGTCGGGGGCGTTCTTGCGGTAGCGCAGCCCGCGCCGCCAGAGGGTCCGGCGAAGCATCAGCTCGGGTTTTGTGTCCGATTTGCGGCTCGACCCCCGCGCGGCCGCTATGGTTCTTGCCGAAGCCGGCTGGAAATCTTGGTAGTTGGGAGTCGTTCTCGACACTACTGTTGCTCCGTCCGGCCCCTGGTCGCTATCGTACAACCAGGATCGCGTGGGCAAACCAACCGTCATCAGTCTGTTCACGGGCGCCGGCGGCCTGGACCTGGGCCTGGAAGCGGCCGGGTTTGAGACGCGCGTCGCGGTGGAGTTTGACGCTGACGCCTGCCGGACGCTGCGCCACAACCGCGATTGGCCGGTGATCGAGCGGGATATTCATCAAGTCGCCACGGCGGAAATCCTGCAAACGGCCGGCCTAAAGGTCGGCGAGGCGGACTTGCTGGTGGGCGGCCCGCCTTGCCAACCGTTCAGCAAATCGGGCTACTGGGCTCGCGGCGACGCCCGGCGGCTGGACGACCCGCGCGCCTCGACGCTGGAAGCCTACCTGCGGGTGCTGAAAGAGGCCCAGCCGCGGGCGTTCTTGCTGGAGAACGTAGCGGGGCTGGCGTACCGGAAGAAGTCCGAGGGGTTTGATCTGTTGCAGGCGACGGTCGAGAGCATCAACACCGAGACCGGGTCGAATTATCAACTCTGCGCCAAGGTTCTCAATGCGGCCGACTATGGTGCGCCCCAGGAGC
>CAYOPA010000101.1:0-13645 GCA_964405625.1 uncultured Bryobacterales bacterium | reverse complement strand
ACGTGATAACACATCAGCATGGTAGATGTAAATGTTGTTTATTTACGGGATCTAAGCGCTGACCAGCTCTCAGAGGCGCAGCGGTTGGCGCTGGAGTGGAGACCCAAACAATGGAAACAGCTCAAGGGCCAGCTCGAGAAGTAATGGAAGCCGGATTTCCTTCATGCAATTGATTCGGTCGTTCCACGTCTCGTAATCCACCCGCCGCCGACCACCAGATCGCCTTGATAAAACACCGCCGCCTGCCCCGGCGACACCGCCAACTGCGGCTCATCCATCTCCACTTCGAACACGCCGGGCTCCGAGCCAGGCCGCACCACCGCCGACGCCGGCCGGAACTGATGGCGGATCTTCGCCTCCACCCGCACCGGTTCGTCGAGCGATTCAAAGGCGATCCAGTTGGGCCGCTCCGCGCGAAACACCTTGCGGGCCAGAGCCTCGCGCGGTCCGACCACCACCTTGCGCTCGGCCGGCAGGATCTCGGTCACGTAGAGCGGGCTGCCGACAGCCACGCCCAAGCCCTTGCGCTGGCCGACGGTAAAGCGGTGCACGCCCTGGTGCTCGGCCAGAGCCCGCCCGGCGGTATCGACGACCTCGCCGCGCAGGTCGCCGGCGTCGAGGCCGTTTTCCTCGATGTAGCGCTCCACGAAGCGGCCGTAGTCGCCGTTGGGCACAAAGCAGATCTCGCGGCTCTCGCCCTTGTCTGCCACCGGAACCCGCAGCCGACGGGCGATCTCGCGCACCTCGCTCTTCTGCAAGCCGCCGAGCGGGAACAGGCTGTGCGAAAGCTGTTCCTGGGTCAGCCCCCACAAAAAATACGACTGGTCGCGGCTGTGGTCCACGCCGCGCAGTAGCAGGTAGCGGCCTGAATCCGGGTCGCGCTCGATGCGGGCGTAGTGCCCCGTGGCGACGACTTCCGCGCCCACCTGCCGGGCCATCTCCAGAAACGGCTCGAACTTCACCGAGTTGTTGCACAGCGTGCACGGGATGGGCGTCTTGCCCGCGATATAGTCGGCGACGAACGGCCGCACCACGTCTCGCTCGAACTGCTCCTCGAAGTTGACGACGTAGAACGGAATGCCGATGGCGGCGGCGACGGCGCGCGCGTCGTAAACGTCGTCGAGCGAGCAGCAGCGGCCTGAGGCGCCGCCCTCGGGGATCAGCTCCGGGATGCGGCGCTGGTTCCAGAGCTGCATCGTCATGCCGACGACCGCGCGGCCCTCGTCATGCAGCATGGCCGCCACCGCGGAGCTGTCGACTCCGCCGCTCATGGCGACCGCGATGAGATTGCTGTCCATTAGTGGTTGGATGCGGCGGCGGGTGCGAGGTCGCGCAGGCGCTCGGCGATGACGGTCAGCGCGTCGAGTAGCGCATCGACCTGCTCGGCCCTGTTTGACTTACCGAGCGAAAAGCGCAGGCTCGCCTTCGCCGTGTCGCGCGACAGGCCGATGGCGGTGAGCACGTGCGAGGGCTCGACGGCGCCGCTGGAGCAGGCCGCGCCGCTGGAGACGGCGAAGCCCCTGAGGTCCAGCGCGATGACCAGCGCTTCGCCCTCGGCGCCGGAGAAGCTTAGGTTCGTCGTATTCGGCGCGCGCGGGCTGTCCCCGGCGTTGACGCGGCAGTTGGGGATGCGCGCCAGCGCCCCTTGCTCCAGGCGGTCGCGCAGGGCGGCCAGGCGCGGGGCCTCCTCGGCCATGGTCCGCGAAGCCAACTCGGCAGCGGCGCCCAGGCCGACGATGCCGGGGACGTTTTCGGTTCCGGGACGGCGTCCCCGCTCGTGCGTGCCGCCAAACGACACGGGATCCAGGTCCACGCCCTTGCGAATGTAGAGCGCGCCGACCCCCTTGGGCCCATAGAGCTTGTGGGCGCTCAGCGCCAAAAAGTCCAGCCCCAGCGCCCGCACATCCAGCGGAATCTTGCCGGCCGCCTGCACGCCGTCGGTATGGAACAGGACGCCGGCTTCGCGCGCGATGCGGCCGATCTCATCGAGCGGCTGCAACGTGCCGAGCTCGTTGTTGGCCGCCATCACCGAGATCATCACCGTCTCCGGGCGCAGCGCGTTGCGAACGTCGTCGGGCGAGACGACGCCGTCGGCGTCGACGGCGATCCAGCTCACTGTCACGCCTTCCTTTTCAAGCTGTTGCGCCACATTCAGCACCGCCGGGTGCTCGATGGTGGAGGTAATCAGATGCTTGCGGGGACGCGGGTCACGCCGCACCGTGCCGAGGATGGCGAGGTTGTCGCTCTCGGTGCCGCCGCTGGTGAAGACGATCTCATCGCTGTCGCAGCCGAGCAGCGCGGCGACCTGCCGGCGGGCGTTCTCGACCAACGCACGAGCCTCCTGGCCAAAGCCGTGGATGCTGGAGGCGTTGCCGAAGACCGAGCACAGGCAGGGCGCCATCGCGTCGAAGACCTCCGGCGCGACCGGCGTGGTGGCATTGTGATCAAAGTAGTAGCGTTCGGCCATAACGGGCTGCCAAACTTGATCTTACCGTGCCGCTCCCCGAGCCCTCCGGCATTGTCACGCTGACCACGGACTTTGGGCTGGACGATCACTACGTCGGCGTGATGAAGGGCGTGATCGCTTCGATCGCCCCCCAGGCGCGGACAGTGGATGTCACCCACCAGGTGCGGCCCTACGCGATCGAGCAGGGGGCGTTTTTTCTGAGCCGGTCTTACCGCTGGTTCCCGCCGGGGACAGTGCACTTGGCGGTGGTTGATCCGGGCGTGGGGACCAGCCGGCGCGCGCTGGCTGTTTTTGCGGACGGCCACTACTTTGTGGGGCCGGACAATGGCCTGCTGCCCGCGGCGCTGGGGGATCTTTCAGCGCTGGTGTTTGCAATTGACGAAGCGCGATGGGGGCTGCATCCGCTCAGCGCCACCTTCCACGGGCGCGACCTATTCGCCCCGGCCGCGGCATGGCTGGCGCGCGGAAAATCGCTGACCCAGATGGGCGAGCCGGTCAAGGATTGGGTCAGATCGGAACCGCTCAAAGGCGTGCGCGTGGTGAGTATTGACCGCTTCGGCAATGTGGTCACCAGCCTGCGGCCGGAAGAGCTGACGGCGGGGACGGCGCTGGTTTGTGGAGGCGTCCGTGTGAGCGGAATGGCGCGGACCTACCAGGAGGCGCCCGCCGGGGCGCCGTTTTTGATCGTCGGCAGCTCGGAGCTGGTGGAAATCTCCGTGCGGCGGGGCTCGGCGGCCAAGCGGCTGGGTCTGTCGGTCGGCGACGAGCTCAGCGTAGGGGCGGCCGGAAGGCCGCCCAAAACCCGTTGAAGCCTGGAAATCGTGCGGGCTTGGGTGGGCTTCCGCCCGCCCCTACGGTTGACTTGTAGACTAAGGGCCGAGCGCCTGATGATTGTACGCCTCGTGGTTTTCTTGCTCTTATTGGCCGGGCTGGCGTGGTCCGCCGGCCCTGGTTCGTACCAATGCCGCGAGCCTTTGCTCATGACGGCCGCTCCCGCCAATCCGCAGCCGGCGCCTGTCCCTTTGCGGGCGGTGACCCTCAATCTGGCCCGCGAGGAATCGATCGACGCGATCGGCGGAGTATTGGACCAACCGCCGCTGGCCGGCGCGGGCGTGATCTTCTTGCAAGAGACGGTTCACCCGGCAGCGCCGGGAGAGGAGTCGTTGCTGAGCCGGGCGGCGGAGCGGCTGGGCTACCACGGCGCTTTTGCGTCCGCCGCCGACATGGGCGGCGGTGCGGTGGAGGGGGTCGCCATCTGGAGCCGGCTGCCGCTGCGGGATGTGGAGGTGCTGGAGCTGGAGCGCTTCGAGCTGAACGTCAACTCGCGTTGCCGCATCGCACTGGCGGCCACCGTGGAGGCGCCGGGCGGCGCGATTCGCGTCTTCAGCCTGCATCTGGACACCCGTATCAACGCCGCGGAGCGCGTGCGGCAGATCATGCCGGTGATTGAGGCCGCCAAGAACTTTGACGGACCCGCCCTCATCGCCGGCGATTTCAACACGAACAACAACTACTGGATCGGCCGTCTGCTGCCGTTGCCGTTCGCCACGAATCAGGTCGCCGCCGTGCTGGGCGCCATGGAAGCAAACGGCTTCCAGACGCCGCAACATTCCGTCGGCACCCACGACTTGCTGGGTTTACGGCTTGATTGGATCTTCTTGCGGGGGATCGCGGCGGACGCTTGGGGTGTGGAGCCGATCCGGTTTTCCGACCACCGCGCGGTGTGGGTCGAGCTCGGAGTCGCCGGCGACTGACCCGAAAATGGCTGAACAGGGGTCGCCGAAGTACGGCAAATAGTGTACAGTGAAGCGGCGATCCAGGCCTTGGGGCGTCCCTCGGGGAAGCCGGTCTCGTTCGTCCGCCCAACGATTGTGCGGTCCGAAACTGACACATGAACATCCTTCTCTACAACCCGGACAACGGAATCACGCGCAACTTCATGCCCCACCTCTGGATGTTTCTACTCCAGAAGTTGACGCCGCCAGGGCACAAAGTGTTTCTCATCGACGGCAATGCTCACCCCATGAACGAGGCTGAGCTGTGCGACTACATCCGCGAGAACGACATCGGATTAGTCGGCATCGGCGCGATGACGCGCATGATCGCCCGCGCCTACAAGTTTGCCGAGGCGATTCGTGAGATCGGCGTCCCCGTGGTGATGGGCGGACCGCACGTGACCGAGGTCCCCGACGAGCCGCTGGGCCGTGACGGCGGCAAGCGCTACGCCGACGCCATCGCCGTCGGCGAGGCCGACAATACCTGGCCCCAGATTGTGGAGGACGCCGCCAACGGTTGCCTGAAAGAGGTCTACGAGCCCGTCGGTCCCGACGGCAAAGAGATCAAGCCGAGCCTGGACAACTACCCCGACATCGGCTGGACCGAGCTGGATCTGGACCAGTTCAACATGGTGCCAAAGTTCCTCCGCTCGCGGCTGAGCAAGCTCGATTCGGGCTGGGGCTCGTTCCGGGTGATCCCGATCGAGTCCGGGCGTGGTTGCCCGTACGGCTGCGAGTTCTGCACGGTGACGGGCTTCTTTGGCGACTCGCTGCGGTTCCGCACCAACGAGAGCATCGTCAACGAGATGCTGCGGCTGAAGGAGCGCGCCCGCGAGGATCGCGGCCAAGTGGCGATCTTCTTTGTTGACGACAACTTCGCCATCAACCGTAAGCGCACGAAGTCTCTGTTGCGCGACATCATCGCCGCCGACGCGCAACTGCCCTGGGTGGCGCAGATCAGCGCCAACCTTTTGCAGGACGCTGAGCTCGTCGAGCTGATCGAGAAGGCGGGCGGCAAGTGGATCTTCATCGGCATGGAGTCGATCGACGACGCCAACCTCAAGGACGTCAATAAGAGCTTCAACAAGCCCGAAACCTACCAAGGCGTGCTCGAAAGCCTCGCCGAGCGCAACATCTACGCCATCACGTCGTTCATTTTCGGGATGGACAACGACACAACCGGCGTGGCCGCTCGGACGCTCGACAAGATCAAGTCGTGGCCGCCCGGGCTGCCGGTGTTCGGCCAGTTGACTCCGTTTCCGGCGACCCCGTTGTACGATCGGCTATTGGCCGCGGGGCGGCTGGACCGGCCGAAGCACTGGATGGAGTTCGCTCCCTTCGTGATGTGCCACACGCCGCTGAAGATGTCGATCGCCGAGGCCCGCGAGGAAGTCGGCATCGCATGGACAGACTCCTACAGCCCTGAGCGCAACCGCTACGCCGTGGAGTACTTGGCGGACAAGCCGGTGGGCCACCGCATTATGCACGTGTTGGCGCGTATCGCCTTCCGAGGGATCTACTTCCCGCAGGTCAGCCGCTTTCAGTGGTTCAAGGCGTTCGGTCAGAACTGGCGGTTGTTGTGGGAGCTCGGCTGGCAACTGCGCAGGCAGCCGAAGTCGTCGCCGCCGACAAAGGCGCCGGCTGTTGAAGCGGGCTCGGAAGCCCCCAGTATCTAGCGCCCGAGGCGTCGACGGACACGAATGTCCGTCGCTACCAATCGGCCCTGCCGTTGCGGGCTTAATCGCGGCTCGGCCAGGAAAGTCCGTATCGCCGCGCCCAGCCGTGCCGCCACCGCCGGGTAGTCCGGCGGCAGGTTGTTGCGTTCCTGGGGGTCTGCTTCGAGATCAAACAGCTCCACCGGCTCGAAGTTGCGGGTCAACAGCTTCCAGCGGCCATCGCGCGCGCCGTCGGCGGCTGCGAAAAGAAGAACAACAATTCGATATAACAGGCGATTCATGATGGCTCGGCCGATCGAAACGGCTCACGGCTCACGGCTCACGGCTCACCGCTCACGGTTCACTTCTTACAACACATCCGTAAAGCCGCGCTTGGCCTGCCGGAAAAACAGCCCGCCCAGCAGAAAGACCCCGATGCCGAATCCGGCGAGTATCAACAAGTCCAGCGGGGAGGGGATCTGGCCGCCCAGAATGGCCAGACGGTAGCCGCGCACGAAGTAGGTCAGCGGGTTCCAGTCGACCACGCCGGGGATCAGCTCCGCCAGGCGCGTCTCGGACAGAAAGATCGGCGTCAGCCAGAACCAGGCCGTCATCGCCACCGCCAAGACCTGCGCCGTGTCCCGTAGGTAGACGTTGAGGGCGGCCAGTATCCACGAGAATCCCAAGCTGAGTATGGCCAACAGGAAGAGATAGATCGGCAGCACCCACAGCGCCGCGCTCCACTCTCCGATCCAGAAACCCGTCGCCAGCACCAGCAGCCCCAGCGCGAGCAAGTGGCTTACCAGCCCCGACAGGAAGATGCTCAGCGGGATGATCTCGCTAGGGAAGACGCTCTTCTTGATGAGGTTCGAGTACTCCGGCAGCGCCGTCGCCGAGCGTTGCAGGGTGTCGGAGAACAGCATCCACGGCAACATCCCCGCCATCAGGAACAGCGGGTAGTTGTCGGTGACCTCTTCGGGCGGCAGCCTGACGCCCAGGGCGCGCTCGAAGACGAAGGTGTAAACCGCCAGCAGCGTGAGCGGATGGATCACGCCCCACACCCAACCGACAATCGAGCCGATGTAGCGCTGCTGGAAGTCGCGGCGGACGAGTTGATAGATCAGGCTGCGCCCGCGGATCAGATTGAGGACAAAAAAGTACCCCGGCGGACGCGGCCAACCCATCGAGCCGAATCTAGCAGACGCGGAGCCGGAAAAGAAAACGGCGCCGGAACGAAAACGACGCGGAGCGTTGTGGGGCGCTCCGCGTCAAGCCGTTCTTGATTGGTCGATGGAGAAGCGAAGACAGTTTCGGATGGTGAGTCGTTGCTGCTTCCACCTAGGAAGACGAATCAGGGGCCCGGTCTTGCGGCGCCGCCGCGAGAATTCTACGACGATTGTCGGAGCTGGCGCCGCCGGGCCAGGCGCACAAAGAAAAAGCGCCGGGAGGTGGGAGCTCCCGGCGCTACGTTCTTGTGGGTGTGAAAGGAGAAGCAGATGGCAGATTTCGTCTTATCGCCTTCACTAGGTATGACGCGACAGATCGAGTTTTTTTCGGCTGTCGTCACAAAAAAATTTTGCCGCGCTCGCCTGTTGGCCTCAAGTGGTTCAAAATACAAGATCTATGCGGGCCGCCCCAGTCAAGGAAAAGTCTTGCCGTCCACGGCGATCGTCTTTCCGGGCGCTGCCGGCGTCTTGTCGATTGGAAGGAAGAGGCGACGCGTGATCTTTCGCGAAGTTGAGGATCGCGATCTGATCGCGAAGGCGGGCCGCGGCGACGTGGACGCTTTCAACGTGCTCGTGTCGCGTTGGGAAAGGCGCGTCTTTACCTACCTGGTGCGCTTGGTGCGCAATCGCGAGGACGCTTTGGATCTGGCGCAGGACACGTTTTTGAAGGCCTATCGCGGCTTGGCTCGGCTGGAGTCGGCGGAGCGCTTTCCACAATGGCTGTTTCGCATCGCGCACAACGAGGCGATGTCGGAGTTCCGTCGCGGCAAGCTGCCGCTGAGCGATGAGGACGATTTTGAAGCCGCGCAGGCGCGATTGTCGCCCGCCGCGCCGAGGGCGCCGGGGGCGGAGACCGGGCTGATTATCCGGCAGGCGCTGACCAGCTTGCCGGCGGAACAACGCGAGGCGGTGATGCTGAAGGTGAACGAGGGGTTTAAGTTCGAGGAGATCGCCGAGATCACCGGTTGTCCGGTCTCGACGGTCAAATCGAGAGTGTATGCCGGGCTCGAAGCCCTGCGGCGGCATCTGGAGCCGCGGCAGGTTCGCGCCGGGGGAGGGAATGAGCGATGAAACCAGCTCCGCATGATCCGCGCGACTACCTGCTCGACGAGCTCAGTGCAGCCGAGCGCGCCCAATTCGAGTCGTATCTGGCCGCCGAGCCCGCCGCGCGCTCTGAGCTTGAGAGCCTGCGCATCGCTTGCGAGTCCCTGCGCGAACTGCCGGGCGAGGAGCCGCCGCGCCGGATCGCGTTTGTCTCCGATAAGATCTTCGAGCCATCGCCGGTTGTCAGGCTATGGAGCCGCCTCTGGGCGGACGGGCCACGCTTCGCTTTTGGCGCGGCGGCGATGCTGGGCGTGCTCTTCGCCGGTCTGTGGGCGACCCAGCCGCGGCTGACGGTCGCCGAGGACGGCTGGACGGTGGCGTTTGGACCGGTTTCTACGCAGACGGCTCCCGCGCCCGAGCCGGCTCCGGCCCCGACGGTCGCCGCGTTGGATGAAGCGCGGGTGCGGGCGATCTTTGAGGAAGTGGTGGCCGAAAGCGAAGCGCGCAACCGCACGGCGGCGGCGGAGTTGGTGCGGGCGTCCTCGGCTCAAACCAGGGCCGAGCTCAAGCGCGACATTGAGGCCGCCCAGGCGGACATGCGGAGCGGCCTGCGGATCGTGCACAGCAACTACGAGCAGCTTTACCGCTACATCGCCCAGCCTGAGTTGGCGGTGGCCCGATGACGCGGCGAATGGCGTTGTTGTTGCTTCCCGCGACGATCCCGCTGACGGCGGCCGAGGTTGATCCTGGGGCCACGGAGCTCCGTCTCCAAATGAATGACGTGGAGCGCGCCATCGACCGCCGCTTCAGCGAGATCCGCACCGATTCGCAGCCCATGATGCTGCTCGGCGCCACGCGTGGGGCCTATCTGGAAGGCTACGGCGCGGTCTTTACCCTCGAAGTCAACCTGTACCCGGCGGCGGCGCTCAACCCGTTCCGGCAGTCGTACTCGGACGCGGAAAAGCAGCAGCTCAACATCCGCAAGCGGCAACGCCTGGAGACGCTCGAAGCCGAGGCGCGCACCATCCTGGCCGAAGAGTCCAAGCGGCTCACGGCCCTTGCTCCGACGGCCAAGATCGCACTGGCGGTCTCGCTGTTCCACTTCAATTGGGAAGACTTGACGGGTCTGCCGCGCCAACTGGTGGCGGCCGCCGCGCGTAACGTGCTCGACGAAGTGCGCGCCGGCTCGCTGACGGCGGCGGATCTGAAGCAGCGGCTGGAGCTGCGGTATTTCTAGGTGAGCAGTGGCTGAAACCAGAACAACCGATCAACCGGTCAACCGATCATCCGAAACCCGTCCCAAGCGCCTGGGCGAGCGGCTGATCGCCAAAGGGCTGCTCGACGCCGAGGATCTCGAAAAGGGCCTGGAGCTCCAGCGCGAGCGCGGCGACCGCATCGGCCGCATCCTGATCGACCTGGGGTTTGTGGCCCCGCGCGATGTGCTGTCCACCTTGGCCGAGCAGCTTGAGATTGAGCTGATTCCGGCGGATCGCTTTCCTGAGATCGCGCCCGAGGTCGAAGGCATCCTGCCGCGCACCATGCGGCAGTTTCACTTCTTGCCGATCGCGCAGGAAGGGGACGTGCTGTGGGTGGCGATGGCCGACCCGCTGGATTTCGAAACAATCTCCACGATCCGGCGCTTTTCCGGCTGCGATGTCCAAACGGCGCTGGCCGCCGAGACGGACATCCTTGACGCCATCGATCGCTACTACGGCGCGGAGGAGAAAAAGAGCGACGACGATTTCGCCTTTGCGAGCGACGACGACGCGGCGGCGATTGAGCACCTGCGCGACATGGCCAGCGAGGCGCCGGTCATCCGTTACGTCAACGCCATGATCGCCCGCGCCCTCGATACGCGCTCGTCGGATATCCACGTGGAGCCGTTTGAGAAGGAGTTCCGCATCCGGTTCCGGATTGACGGCGTGTTGCAAGAGCAGGAGCCGCCCGCCCGTGAGCTGCGCGCCGCCATCACCTCGCGGCTGAAGCTGATGGCGCGGCTAAACATCGCCGAGCGCCGTCTGCCCCAAGACGGCCGCATCAAGATCAAGGTGATGGGCCACGAGGTCGATCTGCGCGTCTCGACGCTGCCGACGCTGTACGGCGAATCGGTCGTGATGCGCCTGCTGGACCGCTCGGCGACGGATTTCTACGAGCTGGGGCGGCTGGGCTTTGACGACATGATGTTGCAGCGGATGGAGCACTACACCACGCTGCCGCACGGGATCTTTCTGGTGACCGGGCCGACGGGCTCAGGCAAATCGACGACGCTGTACTCGGCGCTGAAGCGCATCAACACGACCGAGAAGAAGATCATCACGATCGAGGACCCGGTCGAGTATCAGATGGACGGCATCAATCAGATCCACGTGAATTCGACGATCGGACTGACCTTTTCGGCCGGGCTGCGGCACATCGTCCGCCAGGACCCGGACGTGATCATGGTCGGCGAGATCCGCGACCGCGAGACGGCCGACATCGCCATCCGCTCGGCGCTGACGGGCCACTTCGTCTATTCGACGCTGCATACCAACGACGCGCCCAGCGCGGTGACGCGCCTGACGGACATGGGCGTGGAGCCGTTCCTGATCACGTCGTCGGTGGTGGGCGTGCTGGCGCAGCGGCTGGTGCGGCTGATCTGCAAGGAGTGCCGTGTGGCGAGCGACGACATCATCAACCCGGAGGGCCGGCGGATTCGCACCTGGCGCGGCGCGGGCTGCGAGGCATGCGGCGGGTCGGGCTATCGCGGCCGGCAAGGGATTTTTGAACTGATGGAGCTTAATGACGAAATCCGCCAATTGGTGATGAAGAACGCCGATGCGAGCGTGCTGACCGACGCGGCGCGGAGGAATGGGATGCGGAGTTTGCGAGATGACGGCTGGATGAAGATTGAGAATGGAGTGACGACGGTGGAGGAAGTGGTGCGGGTGACGCAGGAGTTTTGAGGCCCGGAGGGCCGACATGGCAATAGCCCGGCCCGCGAGGGCCGGGAGTCGGAGGCGAGCCTTTGATCCAAACCCGGGCCTGTCGGCCCGGGCGATTGATATGTCGCCCTGACGGGCTTAAGAAGATGGCAACCTTCCACTACAAAGCCCTGGCCACCGACGGCCGCACCCGCGCCGGAACGTTGGTCGTCGACGATGACCGCGCGGCCGTCCGAGAGCTTCGCCGCCAAGGTCTGACGCCGATCTTCGTCGGCGCCGAAAAGCAACGCTCCTTCGAATTCGGCCGCAAGAAACAAGCCAAAGCCGCCGACATCCTGCACTTCACCCAGGAGATCGCCACCCTGCTCAATGCCGGGGTGCCGCTGGACCGAGCCATCGAGATCACCTCCGAGCTCACCGAGCAGCCGCGCTTCAAGACCGTCGTTATGGACCTCCAGCGCACCCTGCGCGGCGGCAAATCCTTCGGCGACACGCTCGCCGGCCATCCCGACGTTTTCAGCGATCTCTACGTCAACATGGTCCGCGCCGGCGAGGTCTCCGGCTCGCTGCCTGTTGTGATGGACCGGCTGGCCGAGTTCGAGCGGCAGCGCGACGAGCTGCGCGGCTACATCATCAGCTCGCTCACCTATCCGGCCCTGTTGATCGTGGTCGGCTCGGCGTCCATCTTCATCCTGCTGCGCTTCGTGATTCCGCGCTTCGCCGAGGCGTTCACCTCGTCGAACATCCCGATGCCGCTGCCGATGGAGATCCTGCTGGGGTTGAGCAACTTCGTGCAGACGTTCGGGCTGCCGTTGATCGGCCTGCTGGTCGCCGCCGGCTTTGCGGTTCGCTCCTGGACGCGCACGCCCGAGGGCCGCATGGAGTGGGATCGCTGGCGACTGAAGGTTCCCGTGCTGGGCCAGGCGTTGCTCAAGGCCGACGTATCCCGCTTCGCCCGCGCGATGGGGACGCTGGTCGCCAACACCGTTCCGCTGGTCCAGGCGATCACCATCACCAAGGGAATTTTGGCGAACAAAGTCCTTTCGAGCGCGCTCGACGTCGTAATTAAAGGAGTCAAGCGCGGCGAGGGCGTCGCCGGACCGATCAAGAAGACCGGCGTCTTTCCGCCGCTGGCCGGACATTTGCTGACCGTGGGCGAAGAGACGGGTCACCTCGACGAGATGTTCCACCGCATGGCGGACATCTACGAAAAGGACACCCGCGAGGCGATCAAGCGCTTCACGGCGCTGTTTGAGCCGATTGTGATCCTGGTATTAGGGGTGGTCGTGGGCGCTATGATTTTGAGTGTGATGCTAGCGATCACAAGTATTAACCAGTTGGGAATGTGAGGGGTTAGGGGGAGAATGAGAGACATGAGCAGGAATCGAACGCATCGTCGCGCCGGTATCACATTGATCGAGATGCTCGTGGTGATCACGATCATCGCGCTGTTCTCCGCGGTAGCTTACCAGCGGCTGGCTCCGGCGCTGGACCAAGGGCGGCAGACGGCCGCCAAGACGCAGATTGAGTCGCTCAAGGCGGCGTTGCAGCGCTTCAACATCGAGCACGGCCGCTTTCCGACGCAGGAAGAGGGGTTGCAGGCCGTCCGCCCGTATCTGGACAAGGAGATCCCGCTCGATCCCTGGCAGAACCCCTACGTTTACCGTTTCCCCGGCGAGAACGGCCCCGAGCCGGACATCCTGAGCTACGGCGCCGACGGCCAGCCGGGCGGGGATGGGGTAAATACTGACGTGACGAGTTGGCAGTGATGCTCGTGAACCGTGAGCCGTTAACCGTGAACCGCGGGCCGTCCCGCCGCCAAAGTTTAGGGCTCACGGCTCACGGTTCACGGCTCACGAGCGCCGCTGGCCTCTCCCTGATCGAACTGCTCATCGTGATGGCCATCGTCGGGCTAATGCTGGGCATCGCTTATCCCAACGTATCTTCCGGGCTTGACGGGATTCGCTTGAAAACCTCCATCTCGCGCGCCGGGGCTTTTTGGGCGTCGGCGCGGCAGCGGGCGGATCGCTTTCAGGAGGTCGTGCAAGTGACCGTGGACCCGGCCGGGCAGGAGCTGCGGGCGCTGGCGGCGGATTCCGCCTGGAGGGACTCCTACAAGCTTGACCCTTCGATCCGCATCGCCGGACTGAAGGAGCCGGTCCACTATCTGCTCTATCCGGGGACGCCTTCGCCGCAGTTCGAGCTGTTTCTGGAGGCGAGCTCGGGCGGGCGCGGCGGGCTGCGGGTGAACGTCCTGACGGGCGTTCCCGAGGATGTGAGCCGGTGATGCGACGAGGCGCTGATTCAATGGCCGCCGGACAGGAATATCCGGCTCCACCGAAGGCGGCTCCAGTAGGGCGGACATTCCTGTCCGCCCCCTCCCCAGGCGCGTCCGCGGCGCGACCCAACGCCGGGTTCACCTTGCTGGAGGTGATTGTGGCGACGGCGCTGATGGGCATTGCCGTGGTCGGGTTGCTGTCGCTGGTGACCCAGTCGCTGGGCAACGCCGCCCGCGTGCGGCAGTACGACCGCGCGGCGATGCTGGCCCGCACGCAGA
>CAYOPA010000100.1:0-13667 GCA_964405625.1 uncultured Bryobacterales bacterium | reverse complement strand
GCTGAGGGTCATTGTCCTAAACGAGACCTTGCCCGCGGTGGCTAGCTTGACGACCACGGTGTCGCCCTGGACCTCAACCGCGGGCGTCCCCACGGGCGTCGCCCCAGCGATCGTCTCAATCGGCGCCCTATCGGCCGGCGGACGGGGAGCGGGCGGAGCCGAGGAATCCCGGGTGACCACCGGCGGCGCCGGAGCCGCCGGCGCGACCAGCCGGGCGACGCGAAACGTGATGGAGTCGCTGCGCGTGTCCGGCCTGGCGCTGCCGCGGTTGAATACCGTCGCGCTTTCCGGATCGTTCCGATACCCGCCGCCTCGAAGCACTCGATAGACGCCGCTGTCAGGCCCGCGCGGGTCCAGCGCCGGTGAAACCGAGAAGTAGTTCGGCGAATACCAGTCCGCCATCCACTCCCACAGGTTAAAGCCGACCGCATGGACCCCGAAATCATTCGGCGGCGTCGGCTCGCCGGCCGCCAGTGGCCGATCGCCCCAGGGGTAGGTAGCGCGTTGCAGGCTGCCGCGGGCGGCGCGTTCCCACCAAGCCTCCGGCGGGAGTTGGTAGTCGAACCCCGTCCGCTCGCTCAGCCAGATGCAGTAGTCCGCGGCGTCCTGCCAGCTCACTCCTGTTACGGGCGCATGCCCCGCCGGGTCGCCGGGGCTGGAGTGGCCCGGCCTGAAGGCGGCCATCTCGGCGTTGGAGACAGGCCGGGCGGCGATCTCAAATCCCGGCGTTTGGACACGGTGAGCCGGCCGTTCCCAGCTCGCTCCCAGGTCCGAGCCGATCTCCGCCTCGCCGGGCGGAACCGAAACCATAACCGGCGCGGGCGGTTTTGGGCTCTGCGCAGCGGTAATCGCCGCGCCCATCCACCCCGCCACCCACAAGAACCCGAGGAATCGCATCGGCGTCCTCGATTGTATAACCTTAGGTCCAGCTAGCCCAAGTTGATACAATGCTGTTCGCGCACCATGCTCTAACGAGAAACAGCCCGTGATCTGAGTGACATGCCTAAACGAAACACAGTCAGGGGTCGCCCTGATCGCAGGCTGCAGCGCCACGCTCGACGACTCTATTGAAGTTAGCGGCTGGCGCCGATACTGAAAACGGGTCTATGGAAATGGGTCCCTGGAGTTGAGTTGATGTACCCCCCGAAGCACGCTCCGCTCGTCCGCCGATACCTGACAGCTTGCCTGCTGGGTTTCGTGGGGGTCGCTGCCTTCTCGCAAGAGCCCGGTGTGTCCCCAGAGCCCGACCCGCTCTCGGCGACCGAAGCCGCGCCGAATTCATGGCGGGACAAGGTCGAGCTTGGCAGGCATCTGCACGGCCGGCAGCGCTATGAGGAGTCCGAAGCGGTCCTTCGGCAGGCGCTGGAGACGGCGCGTGAGAGCGGCTCCGACGACGTGCGCGTCGGCGTCAGCCTCAACGCGTTGGCGCTGTTGGAGCATTCTCGCGGCCGGCTCGATGAGGCCGAAGCGCTTTACCTGGAAGCGTTGACATTCCTCGACCGGGCCGTCGGAGAGGACCACCCCGCAATTACGAAGGTGCTCAGCAGCCTGTCGGCCCTTTATTTGGGGCGGCAAAAGGCCGAGGAGGCCCGCCCGATCATCGAGCGGCATCTGCGAATTGCCAAGGCCGCCGGCGGTCCGGACAATCCGGCGCTGATCGAGCCGCTCAATTCACTCTCGTTGCTCGCGTTCCTGGACGGCGACTTCGAGGCAGCCGAGAAGTGGCAGGTCCGCGCGCTGGAAATCCTCGAGAGCCAGCCGGAGCCGGACAATTCCGCGATAGCGTCGGGCCTCAGCGACCTGGGTGTGATCTACGCCGCCGATGACCGCTACAAGCACGCCGCGGCGATCCTGGAGCGCACGCTGGAGCTGCGTTCCGGCGTGGGCGACACCCGCGGCGCGGCGGCGGCCCGGGACATGGGCCATTTGGCCGAGGCTTACGCGGCTCGGAGTCAGTTCGCCGAGGCCGAGCGCTTGCTGCTTGAGTCTCTGAGCATCCGCGCGGAAATGCTGCCGGACAATCATCCCGAGACGGCGACGGCCCACAACAATCTCGGCGAGATTTACCGCGTGCAGGGGGTGTCGCGAGACGCCGAGGAAAGCTTTCGGCGGGCGCTGAGGATCTGGCTGGCAATCGCCGGACCGGATCATCTGGAGACGGCCGTGGCCGCCCACAACCTCGCCAGGGCGTTGCGCGATCAGAAGCGCTACGCCGAGGCGGAGTATCATTTCGAACGTTCGCTGCGCACGTTTACGGCGGAGCTCGGCCCCACGCATCACCGTGTCGGGCAGGTCAGCCAAGCTTACGAAGAGACCCGCCGGCTGGCGCGTGTCGCCGCCGCTGCGGGGCCGATGTTCACCACAGCGGCGCCGTGGCGCCTTGAACCTTACCCGCGGAAGCCATGACGGATGGGTCGGCCCTGGTACACTAAAGCAGTTTCAGGGGTTGATTGAGTCGTCCGTGAGAATCCGGGGAGCTTCCAGGCTGAGCTGTTTCCGTTCGGTCTCGGTTGTGCCGTGGCTGACGCTGGCGTTGTTATGCTTGGCGTCAGCGCCCCCGCGCCTGTTTGGGCAGCCTCTGGACTGGCAAGCAGCCTACGAGAATGGCGAAGCGGCGCTCCGAGGCGGAGACTTCGCCCGCGCCTCCGAGGCGCTTTCGTTGGCCGAGCAACTGACTCGCTCGATGAACCCCAACGACCCGCGGCGCGCCCGTACGCTGGTCGGGTTGGCGCGGCTCCATCGGGCCGCGGGCGACTACGCCAAGCCCGAAGAGCTCTACCGCCAGGCCGACCCCATCGCCCGCGACGCCTACGGACCCGACAGCGTCGAGTACGCCCGGTTCTTGAACGAGGTCGGCCGTTACTACCACACGCGCCGCAAGTACGAGCCCGCCGAGCAGTTCTACATGCAGGCTTTCCGGCTGCGCGCCGCAACGTTGGGGCAGGAGCACCCCGAGGTCGGCGAGTCGATTTGCAACCTGGCCGTGCTGTTTGAAAACCAGATGCGCTACGTCAAGGCGCGCAACTACTACGAGCACGCCCTGGCGATTCGGAGCAAAGCCCTGGGCGCCGACAACCTCAAGACCGTCGAGACGCACGAGCACTTCGCTCGGCTGTTGGCCAAGCTCCAGCTCAGCGAAGAAGCGGCCGAGCACCTCGCCAAGGCCCGAGAGATCCGGCGGCCTTGGCTGAACCAGCTTGTCGGCGAGGCGGGGCCTTCGCCCGGCGCCGTGCGGCCGGGCAGGGGCTATAAGGTCCCCGAGTTGTTGGAGCAATCCGAGCCCGTCTACACCGAGGAGGCGCGCATCGCACGGCACGAAGGCGCGGTGGCGCTGGATGTGGAGATTGACACCGACGGCCGGCCGCGGGTGCTGGGGGTATTGAGGACGCTCGGATTGGGCCTGGATGAAAACGCCATCGAGGCGGCCCGCAACTGGCGCTTCCGGCCCGCCCGCGACAGCGCCAACAGAAAAGTCGCCTACCGCGCCACCCTGGAAATCAACTTCCGCCTACTCTAAACGGCTCACGGCTCACGGCTTCACTTCGTGAAGCAGCGGCTTGCCCGCCAGTCCCAACATCAGATTCTCCACCGACAGCCGCGCCATCTCGCGGCGCGTTTCCACGGTGGCTGAGCCGAGGTGCGGCATGATCGTGACGTTGTTGAGCGTCAGCAGCGGGTGGTCGCGCGGCAGCGGCTCGGGCTCGGTGACGTCCAAGCCGGCGGCGTAAATCTTGCCCGCCTTCAGAGCCTGATAGAGTGCGTCGGTGTCACACACGCCGCCGCGGGCGATGTTCACCAGCGTGGCGGTCGGCTTCATCTTGTCGAGCGCGGTGGCGTCGATCAGGTTGCGAGTGGCGTCGGTCAGCGGGCACGACAGCAGCACGTAGTCCGACTCGCGAAGCAGGTCGTCAAAGGCGCGATACTCCACCCCGAGCTCCCGCTCGACCTCCGGCCGGGGGCGGCGGTTGTGATAGAGGACCCTCATGTCAAACGCCTTGGCCCGCCGGGCGACTTGGCGGCCGATGGCGCCCATGCCGATGATTCCGAGGGTCGCCGAGTGGATTTCGCGGCCCAGCATATAGCCGGGGTCGTGCACCAGAAACTCCGGTGAGCGAGCGTAGCGGTCTCCCTCCATCATGCGGCGTCCGGCGGCCAGCATCAGGGCGATCCCCATGTCGGCGGTGGCGCCGTCGAGCACCGCCGGCGTGTTGCCGACCGGGATTCCGCGCGCGGCGGCGTCGGCCACGCGGATGTGGTCCACGCCGACGCCATAGTTGCTGACGATGCGCACGCCCGGCAGCCGGTCGAGCACCGCGCCGTCCACTGCGACGTGCCCGTAGGTGTAGACGCCGTCGACCGGATCGGTCGCGCCATCCAGCGCGACCTGCCAGGGCAGCAGCTCCACGCGGTCATCCATGAACTCCAACACCGCCGAGGCGAGCGGACCGTCAGCAACAACACGAGGTTTCATAGGCGTGGACCCTAGATTGCCTGCCAGAGCAACCCGCCGTCAACCTCACGGCGCTCGACCCTGGCCGAGCGCGCCAGAAACTCCAGATGCGCAATCACTTCCGCCATCGCCAGCCGGCGGTGACCCAGCGGGAGCTCCTTGTTCCAAACAGGGCCGACGGCCTCCCAGGCGCTCATCGGCCGCGATCGCACGACCTCCTCCACGCGCTCCAGGCGGCGGCGGTGGTGCCGGCGGGTTTTTGCGATCCACTCCCGATGCCCGGAGAAGACCTCGCCGTGCGAGGGGATGACGGTCTCCAGCTCCAGCTCCTCCAGGCGGGACAACGTGTCCAGGTATTGACCCAGCGGGTTGCCGTCAGAGAAGGCGTGGACGCCGATGTTGGGCGAAATCTTCTCCAGGATCGCGTCGGTGGAGTACAGCGCGCGGCGCTCGCGGTCCAGAAAGCACAGCAGGGCGGGGGAGTGGCCCGGCGCCCGGATGACCTCCAGCCGCCCGCCGACCCAGTCGATTCCGTCGCCCTCGTCGATCGCCTCATCGGGAACAAATCGGTCGGCCATGTCGGCGGTCTTGCGGGCGAGCGTCTCCAGGTGGCTGATCGCGTCAGCGGGAACGCCATACCGCCGCAAATAAAGCTCCGCCTGGGCGAAAAACCTCTCGCCCGCCGGCTTCGGCCCGGCGATAGCGGCCTCGTCCGGCTGCATCGCGATCGGAGCGCCCGAAAGTCGCCGGATGCGGGCCGCTCCGCCCAGGTGGTCGGGGTGCAGGTGGGAGACGACGATCCGGCGGATGGCTCGCCAGTCGATGCGGAGCTGCGCCAACGCCGCGTCAAAGGCGGAGAACGTCTCCGGCGTGCTCAGACCGCAATCGAGCAACAGCCAGCCGTCGAGTTGCCGGAAAAGGAACGCATGCACATGATCCAGTCCGCCCCACGGCAGCGGCAACCGCACGCGCCAGGCGCCGTCGGCCACCTCGGTCACAACTGGCGGCTGCTCATTCATCGCGGTTGGCGGCCTCCAGCAACGCCGCGACCACGCCTTCCATGGTATGCGGATCGGCCTCGGCGGCGACAGTCAGGCCCAGCTCGCGTGCGGTCGCCGAAGTGATGGGACCGATGGAGCAGATGCGCACGCCTTGCAGCCGCTCCAGCCCAGTCATATTGCAAAGATTCGTCACCGTGGACGAGCTGCTGCATACAACCCAGTCCGGCCGTGTCTCGTCGCTGTCGAACAGCTCGGCGATGGTGTCCGCCGGTTCCACCGTCTCGTAGGCCGCGACCACGTCGACCTCGGCCCCGAGCGCGGTCAGCTCGCGCGGCAGGATGTCGCGGGCCTGGGCGGCGCGGGGGATGAGGAACTTCTTTCCACTCAGATCGAAGCTTGACAACGCCTCCAGCAGCCCCTCGGCCAAGAAGGTCTTGGGGACGACATCCACCTTCAGGTGCAGCTCTTCCAGCCGTTGGGCCGTCGCGGGACCGATGGCGGCGATCCGGCCGTGGATCGAGCGCAGATCCCAGGCGGATGCGTCCAGCCGCTCCAGGAAGCGGTCCACGCCGTTCCTGCTGGTGAAGATCAGCCAGTGGTACTCGGGCAGCCGCGCGATCGCCGCGTCCAGCGCCGACCAGTCCGCGGGCGGGCGGATCTCGATCGTCGGCGCCTCGATCGGCTCCGCCCCCAAGCGCCTGAGCTTGGCGGCAAACCCGGCCGACTGCCCCGCGGGCCGCGTGACTAAGATCCGTTGGCCGAACAGCGGCAGCCGCTCAAACCAGCTCAGCCGCTCGCGGAACGAGACGACTTCGCCGACCACGATCAGCGCGGGCGGTCTGAGCCCGGCGTCGGCGATCTTGTGCGCCAAGTCGTCCAGCCGTCCCACGATAGTCTGCTGGCGCGGAAAGGTCGCCCAGCGAACCGCCATGGCGGGCGTGTCGGCGGCGCGTCCGGCCGCCATCAGCCGTTCGGCAATGGCTCCAAACGTCGTCAGGCCCATGAAGATGACCAGCGTTTCGGCGTGGCCCAGCCGGTTCCAGTCGATGCGGTCGGCTTCGTGGCCGGTGACGAAGGTAACGGCGGAGGTCTTGGAGCGATGGGTCAGCGGGACGCCGGTGTAAGCCGCCGCGCCGCTGGCTGATGTCACGCCCGGCACAACCTCGACCTCGACGCCGGCTTCGATCAGCGCCTCGGCCTCTTCGCCGCCGCGTCCGAAGATGTACGGATCGCCGCCCTTCAGGCGCACCACGGCGAGACCGGATTTGGCCTTTTCCACCAGCAGCGCGTTGATCTCCTCCTGGCTGCGGGCGTGTACGGCGCGCTTCTTGCCGACATAGATCGTCTCTGCTCCCGGGCGGGCATGGGCGAGCAGGCCGGGGGAGGCGAGGTTGTCGTAGAGGATAACGTCGGCGGTCTGGACCAGCTCCAGCCCGCGCAACGTGATCAAGCCGGGATCGCCGGGACCGGCGCCGACCAGGTAAACCGCGCCGGGCTCGGCGGCTGCGAATGGAGCGGACATGGGTTAACCCGTGGCGCAGAGCCCCAGCTCTGCCGCGTCGACGCCAACGTCGACGCCGTGCATCGGCCCGAGCGTCGGCCTGGGGGCCGACGCGGCAGGCGTGGGCGCCTGCGCCACTTTACTTTCCATTCTGCTGCGCTTTCAGCAAGGACGCCACGCGGCGGCCGAGCTCCATCGGATTGTCGCCCTGGCCGGTCGCTCGATACAAGCGCGAGCCGTCGGGCTCGGCCAGCACCGCCAGCAGATCGTAGCCGTCGCCCTTCAGCGGCGTCGCCAAAGCGCCCAGCGGCGATTGACAGCCCCCGCCCATCGCCGCCAGCAGCGAGCGTTCGGCGTCCACGCAGGCGCGCGTGTTGGCGTCTTCCAGCGGCCGCAGAGCGTCCCGCGTCGCCTCGTCGTCCTCCCGAATCTCAATTCCCAACGCCCCTTGACCGACCGCCGGAGCCATTTCCGCCGGCTCCAGAATCTGCGTGATCCGCTCGCTCAGACCCAGACGCTCCAGCCCGGCTCGGGCCAGCACGATCGCGTCGTACTCGCCGTCATCGAGCTTGCGCAGCCGCGTATCGACGTTGCCGCGAATGCCGCGCACCTCGACGCCTGGGACGCGCGCCAGCAGTTGCGCCGCCCGTCGGGGCGAGCCGCTGCCGATCACGTCGCCCGGCTTTAGCTCGTCGAGCCGCTTGCCCGCCAGCGCGTCGTGCGGCTGGGCGCGCTCGGGCACGGCCGCCAGCGCCAGTCCGGCGGGGAACTCCGTGGGCAAGTCCTTGAGGCTGTGCACGGCCAGGTCGATCCGGCCGTCCAGCAGCGCCTCTTCGATCTCCTTGGTAAAGACGCCCTTGCCGCCGGACTGTTTGCCGACCTCGGCGAGGCTCACGTCGAGAATCTGGTCGCCGGAGGTCTTGATAATTTCCAGACGGGTCTCGCGGCCGAGCGCGGCCAGGCGGCCGGCGATCCAATGCGCCTGCCACAGGGCCAGCTTGGAACCCCGCGAGCCGATAACGAGGAGCTTTTTCATCGTTGGGTCAAATTGAAGGCGCGCTTGACGAAGTCGACAAAGCGCTCGCCCTCGGGCCGTCCGGCCAGGGCTTTCATTTCCGTAATGGGGGTGTGGGCGATCTTGCGGACCAGCCCGCGCGTCAGGCCGTCGATGGCCTGCTCCTGCTCCGGGGTCAGCGGGCCCAACTTGGAGCGAAAGCGCTCAATCTCGGCCTGCCGAAGCTCGTCGAGCTCCTTCTGCAACGACACAATGGTCGGCTTGACCATGTGGCCGCGGATGCGGTGCAGGATCGCTTCGACCTCTTCGTCAACAATCTGCTCGGCCAACTCCGCTTCCTTGCGGCGCTGCTTCATGTTCGCCTCGGCGACCTGCTGGAGGTCGTCGATGTCGTAGACGAACATCTCGTCGAGGCCGTTGATCTCGGGGTCGATGTCGCGCGGCACGGCGATATCGACCAAGAACAGCGGGCGTCCCTTGCGCGCGGCGGCCACGCTGCTGAGGCTGTCGCGGGTGAGCACGAAGCCCGGTGCGCCGGTGGACGAGATCACCACGTCCACTTTGGCCAACAGCTCGTGCAGCCGCTCGTAGGGGACTGCTTCGCCGCTGAAGACCTTGGCCATCTCCCGCGCTTTTTCAAACGTCCGATTCACGACGAATGGTTTTCTGGCGCCGGCGGCGGTCAGGTGGCGGGCCGTCAGCTCGGACATCTTGCCGGCGCCGATGATGAGCACCTTGAGCCCGTCAAGGTCGCCGAAAATCTTGCGCGCCAACTCCACGGCCACGTAGCTGATGGAGACCGCCATCTGACCGATGCCGGTCTCCGTGCGCACTCGCCGGGCGACGCGGAAGGCGGCGGTCAGCAGGTGGTCGAGCGGGCCGCGGATGGCGCCGGCCAGCTTGGCCGTCTGATAGGCGGTCTTCACCTGCCCCAAGATTTGCGGCTCGCCCACCACCATCGAGTCCAGGCTGGAGGCCACCCTAAAGATGTGGCGGATCGCCTCGCGGTCGGCGTAGCGGTACAGGAACGGCGTCGCCTCGATCACCGGCGCCCGGTGGTCTTCGTTGAGGAAGGTCAGCAGCTCGGTTTCCGGGTCGCTGGGGTCTTCGCTGCGGACCATGAACTCGACGCGGTTGCAGGTGGAGAGGATGCAGGCTTCCTCAATGCCGGGACGTCCGGCCAGCCGGGCCAGCAAGGCGTCGGCCTGGTCTTCGGGCAACGCGAAGCGCTCGCGCACCTCGACGGGAGCGGTCTTGTGGCTTAGACCAAGGATCAAGACGCTCATGGCAGGACGAAACCGTGCGCCCCGCTGTTGACGATCCAGGTCAACGTGGCGCCGCAAAAGCCGGCGATGGCGAAGTAGGCGCTCTTGCGGCCCCGCCAACCGATCGCCAGCCGACTGAACATCATCGCAAGATAGATGGCCCAGGTGGCAAACGCCAGCGCAATGGTCGGATCGACAATCCAGTTGGCGCCCCACTGCGACGCGGCGTAAATGCTGGCCACGATCAGCCCCAACGTCACCGCGATAAAGCCGAAGGCCATCGTCTGGTGCTGCACCTGATCGAGCGTGCGCAGCGGCGGCAGGCGGTAGTAGAACGCCCGCGGCTTCTTCGACTTCAGCTCACGCTCCTGGATCAGGTACATCACGCCGGCGATAAACGTCAGAAACAGCGCCGCGAAGCCCAACAAGAACAGCGCCACATGCACTGACAGCCACCAGACCCCGACCGAGCGCTGCAACCAGGGCTCCAGCGGCGAGCCCAGGCTGCCGACCAGCGTCAGTAGAAAGACGATTGGGAAGACGAAGACGGCCACGCTTTCGTAGCGAAATTTCCAGTAAACCCACAGAAACACGCCGGTGATGAGAAAGGCCGTCAACGACGACATCTCATAGATCGATCGCACGGGCAGCGAGCCCGACTTCCAAACCTCCGCCCCGATCGAGACCGCGTGGAAGAAGAACCCGACCGAGATCGACACCAGCGCCGCCAGGAAGGTCTTGGGACGCTGCCGCACGACCGTGACCAGGGCGTGCCACAGCCCCACCGAATAAAGCAGGAGCGCGATTCGCAGCCAAAATACGCCCCATGCGTCCATCTGCCGTCATTATAGCCGCGCCCCCCGACGGCCGATTGAAAGGAAGGGTTTGCAATCCACTGAAATACAACGGGAGACTAGGAAGGTTATGAAAAGAAAGGTCCGCAAAGCCGTCTTCCCCGCCGCCGGCATGGGCACTCGCTTCTTGCCGGCGACCAAGGCGCAGCCGAAGGAGACCCTGCCGCTGGTCGACAAGCCGTTGATTCAGTACGGTGTCGAAGAAGCGCTCGAGTCCGGAATCGAGAACATCATCGTCGTCACGGGGCGCGGGAAGGCGGCCATTGAGGACCACTTTGACCGCAACGCCGAGCTCGAGCATGAGCTTGAAGCCAAGGGCAAGACGGAGGAGCTTGAGCTTGTGCGGCGCATCTCCGAGCTGACCCGCATGGCCTACGTGCGCCAAAAGGAGCCATTGGGGCTGGGCCATGCGGTCGGCGTGACGCGCGCGCTGGTCGGCGAGGAGCCCTTCGCGGTGGTGCTGGCCGACGATGTGATCAAGGCCCAGACTCCCTGCCTCAAGCAGTTGATGAACATCCACGATTACTTCGGCGCCAGCGTGTTGGCCGTGATGGAAGTGCCTCGTGACCAGATCTCGGCCTACGGCGTGGTCGACGCCAAGCCGGTGGAGTTCCAGGGCGCCACCGACCGCCTGTTCCGCGTGAACGACCTCGTGGAAAAGCCCAACGCCGACGAAGCGCCCTCGAATCTGGCGATCATTGGCCGTTACGTGCTGTCGCCGGAGATCTTTGACGCTCTTGACGAGACCACGCCCGGGCGTGGTGGGGAAATCCAGCTCACCGACGCGATTCGCAACCTGATGAAAACGGCGCCGGTCTACGCCTACCGCTTTGAAGGCAAGCGCTACGACGCCGGCGACAAGCTGGGCTTTTTGAAGGCAACCGTTGAGTTCGCCCTGGAGCGCGCGGACCTCGGCGCCCCGTTTCGGGAGTATCTGAAAGGGCTGGATCTGTAGCCGCGCGGGGCGGTTAGCTGCGCTCGCCGGTGTGGTAGTCTAAGCGACAGCCGAATCGAGGCGAACGCCATGCAGAGACGTGATTTCCTAAAAAAGACCCTGGCTGTCGGAGGCGCGCTCGCGCTGGGCGCGCGGGGAGTCAAGGCCGCTCCGGCGGAGGCCTTCGCGGCGCCGAGCCGCAAGTTCGCTTTCGACCAGATCGAGTTGGGGCCGGACAAGATCAAGCTGTCGCGGCTGGCGATGGGTACCGGCACCTCCGGCACGCTCGGCTCGTCGAACCAGACCCGCAAGCTGGGCGTTCGGGGCATCGTTGATCTCTACCGCTACGGCTTTGACAACGGCGTCACGTTTTGGGACACCGCCGACCAGTACGGCTCGCACCCGCACTGCGCCGAGGCGCTCAAACACATCCCGCGCGAGAAGGTCGCCATTATGACCAAGTCGCGCGCCACCAACGCCGCGGACATGCGCGCCGACATCGAGCGCTTCCGCAAGGAGCTCAATACCGACTACCTCGACATGGTGATGCTGCACGCCGTCACCGATCCGAAATGGATCGAAAACTACGCCGGCGCCATGGACGCCCTCAACGAGTACAAGCAGAAAGGCGTGGTCATCAGCCGCGGTATCTCCTGTCACTCGCTGCCGGCGTTGCAGCGCGTCGCCACGTCGAACTTCATCGACGTGGATTTGGCCCGCATCAACCCGATCGGCACGGCCATGGACTCCGACCCGGCCACGGTCGTTGAAGAGCTGACCAAGATCAAGGCAGCCGGCATCGGCGTAATCGGCATGAAGATTCTCGGCGCCGGCTCGCTGCGCGACCGCGTGGACTACGCCCTGCAACACGCGTTGGCGCTGAAGTGCGTGGATTGCTTCACGATCGGCGCGGAAAGCGCCGGCGAGCTCACCGACCTGATTAAGCGCATGCCGCAAGCCTCGGCCCACGGCTGGCAGGCAGCCTGAGGATCGAATACTCGCCACGAGCCGCCCAGGTTTACCTGGCGGGTAATTCCGGTTCCACGTGCGCCCGCCGGCTTAAAGCCGGGCGGCTCCAACAGGCCTTCAGCGTTTCCCTGGAATCTTGACGACGATCTCGCCTTCGAGCGCCAATCCGAGCTTCTCACGTGCGATCAGCAGCAGCGCCTCGCTGTCGTCCGCCTCCAGGCCTTCCACGCTGGCTTCCAGGGCGGCGATCCGAGACTCGATATCGACGACCTCTTGCTCCACCTGCGCCTCCTGCTTCCATGCGGCGCGCAGGTCAAGAAACGTTTGGAAGCCCGAAATCTGCAACCAAGCCAGCAAGGCAAATCCGCCCAAGCCCAATAGCGCCAAGCGTTTTTGCTTTCGAGAGGTCGGCATCGCCATGATTTGTAGGATAGTGCAAGAATAGGCCGTTTGGCGAGGACAAAGTTGACCAGCGTGCGCATCGCCTTGACCACGTGCAACAGCGCCGAAGAGGCCGCTGTACTGGCGCGTGCGCTGATCGAGCGCAAGGTGGTCGCCTGCGTCAACATCATTCCAGGCGTCCGCTCGGTCTACCGCTGGCAAGGCGAGATCCATGATGACGCGGAGGCGCTGCTGGTGATGAAGACCGACATCGAGCATCTGGCCGCCCTCCAAGAAGCGGTCGCTGAGCTCCACCGCTACGACGTGCCCGAATTCATCGCCTTACCCGTGGAATCCGGCGCGCCGGCCTACCTGGACTGGATCGCCGAAAGCCTGGCGTAGGGCATGCCGACCCACATCCTCGGCCTGTCGGCCTACTATCATGACTCGGCGGCGGCGCTGGTGCGCGACGGCGAGATCGTCGCCGCCGCCCAGGAAGAGCGCTTCACGCGCAAAAAGCACGACCACAGCTTCCCGGCCAACGCCGTCGCGTACTGCTTGCGCGCGGCGGGGATCGAGCCCCGGCAGGTCGATTACGCGGTCTTCCATGACAAGCCGCTGCAGAAGTTCGACCGCCTGCTTGAGACCTATCTCGACTACGCGCCCATCGGCATCCGCTCGATCCTGCAGGCCATGCCGCTGTGGCTGCGGGAGAAGCTCTGGATGCGGGAGCGCATCGCCGAGCAGCTCGGCGACGGCGTGAAGCTGCTGTTTGCCGAGCACCACGAATCCCACGCCGCCAGCGCCTTCTTCCCGTCGCCGTTTGATTCCGCCGCGGTCCTGACCGCTGATGGCGTCGGAGAGTGGGCGACCTCGGCATGGGGGTTCGGCCGGGGCTCGGAGCTGGACCTGGAGGCCGAAACGCGCTTCCCCCACTCGATCGGGCTGCTGTACTCGGCCTTTACCTACTACACCGGGTTCAAGGTCAACTCCGGCGAGTACAAGGTGATGGGGCTGGCCCCTTACGGCGAGCCGATATACGTCGGCAAGATCCTCGACGAGCTCATCGACCTGCGCCAAGACGGGTCGTTGCGCCTGAACATGCGGTACTTCAACTACTGCCAGGGCCTGACCATGACCAGCCGGGCCTTCGACAAGCTTTTTGGGGCTCCGCCGCGCAAACCGGAATCGCCCCTGACCCAGCGCGAGATGGACCTGGCTCGCTCGGTGCAGGAAGTGGTCGAAGAGTCCATGCTGCGGATGGCGCGGCACGTCCATGCCCGCACCGGCGAGAAGA
>CAYOPA010000099.1:0-13690 GCA_964405625.1 uncultured Bryobacterales bacterium | reverse complement strand
GGCCGACGCGGCCGACACCGTCGCCGGACTGACCGCCCGCGCTATCGTCCCGGCCGCGGTGGAGATGCTCGACGGCGTGATGCTGCGGATGGTGGAAGAGGCCACGCACGCCGGCTACCCGATGGATGCCGGCGCCGTGTTGCTGATCGAGCTGGAAGGCCTGACCGAGGCCGTCGAGGAGCAGCTTGAGCAGGTGCGGGAGGTCTGCGAAGCCAACCGCGCCCGCGAAGTGCGCGTGGCCAAGTCCGCCGAAGAGCGCGCGCTGCTGTGGAAGGGCCGCAAGAACGCCTTCGGGGCCATCGGCCGCGTCAGCCCGACTTACTACGTGCAGGACGGCGTGGTGCCGCGCACGCGCATCGCCGACACGCTCAAGTTCATCTACCAGGTCTCGGAAAAGTACGGCCTGACGATCTCGAACATCTTCCACGCCGGGGACGGCAATATGCACCCAATCATCCTGTTCGATCCGCGAAAGGCCGATGAGCTGGAGAAGACCAAGCAGGCCGGCGCGGAGATCCTGGCTTACTGCATCCAGGCCGGCGGCTCGATCACCGGCGAGCACGGCGTGGGCATGGAGAAGAACGACCTGATGCCGCTGGTCTTCAAGCCCGAAAGCCTGGAGATGATGGAGCGGCTGATCAAGGTCTTCAACCCGGACCGGCGGCTGAACCCCGGCAAGCTGCTGCCGACGGGCAAGGGGTGTTTGGAGATCCGCCCGATGACGCCTGAGCAGCAGGCCACCGTCTGGTAGGTCCCGTTGGTATCCTGTCGAGGATGCGGGCCGGCATAACTATCTCTTTGGCGGCGCTGCTGGCCGGTTGCGCCGGCGTTGAAGGCCCGTACCCGGACAGAGAAATCCGTCTGATCGTCCAGGCCGCGCCGGGCGGCACCTCCGATACGGTCTCGCGCGTGATGGCCAGCCTGAGCGAGGGGTCGCTCGGCGTGCCGATTATCTGCGAGAACAAGCCCGGCGCCAGCGGCGCCTTGGCCTTCTCGTATGTGACCCGCAAGGCGCCGGACGGCTATACGATCGGCCACGCCGCGGTCGAAATCGCCACCGTCCGCTCCCTCGGCTTCGCCGACGTGGGGCCGGACGATATGTCATTGATCTGCCTAGTGTCGAAGACGCCGCCCGCGCTGGTGGTCCAGGCTGATGCGCCCTGGCAATCGCTGGAAGAGCTGCTGGCCGAGGCGCGGAAGGAGCGCGGCCGGCTGATTTTCGCCAACTCCGGGACGGGTTCCATCTGGCACTTCAACACCTTGCTGCTGGAGCAGCGCACCGGCGTCCGCTTTACCCATTTGCCGTACAACGGCAGCTCCCCGGCGCTGGTGTCGCTGCTGGGCGGGCACGTGGATGCCGCGATCGCCGGGGTCGGCGAGGTCGTCGCGCACGTCCAGGCGGGGAAGCTGCGGCCGTTGGCTGTGTTTGACGAGACCCGCAGCTCGGTCTTTCCCGACACGCCGACCACGCATGAGCTGGGTTACGAATTCGGCGCGCCGGCCTGGAGCGGTTTTTTTGGGCCCAAGGGCATTCCGGACGAGCGCGTGGATAAGCTCGCCGCCGCGTTTCGCCAAACCTTCAGCAGCGAGGAGTGGAAAAAGTTGTGCAGAGAGCAGGGCATGACGCCGCTGTTTCTGGACCGCAAGGCGTTCCACGCGTTCGCCATCGAGCAGAGTGAGTTTTTCGCGGGCGAGCTGCCGCAATTGCTGAGGATGGAGCGATGAGCGGCGACCGCATCCTGGGCGCGGCGTTCGCGCTGGTCGCCGGCGGGTTTATCGTCAGCGCCCGAGCGTTGCCGGCCGGACTGGCCAACGTGCCCGGCGCCGGGTTTTTCCCATTCTGGATCGGGCTCGCGATGTTGGGGCTGTCGATTCCGCTGCTGTTTCGCAACACCGGCGCCACGGAAAAGGCCGAGGGCTGGCGGCAGGCCGCCGCCGTGGCGGGATTGACTTTGGTCTATCTGCTGCTGTGGGGCCAAGGCTTCTTTGCGCTGCGGACGTTTATTTTCCTGGCCGTGCTGCTGCGGCTGCTGGGCGAGAGTTGGCGCGCCGGCGCCACCGTTTCAGCCACGCTGACGGCGGCGGTGGTCGTCGCCTTCCAGTACGGGCTGCGGGTGTCGCTGGAATGACGGCCGATCTGTTGCACGCTCTCCAGGCCGTGATGGAGCTCCATACGCTGGGCTTCCTGGTGGTCGGCGTCTTCTTGGGGGCGATCTTCGGAGCCTTGCCGGGGCTGACGGCCACCATGGGCGTGGCCGTGCTGACGCCTCTGACCTTTTGGGTCTCCGCCGAGCAGGGTTTGGCGATGCTGCTGGGCATCTACGCGGGCGCGATTCCGGCGGGCGGCATTCCGGCCATCTTGATTAACGTGCCGGGCACCCCAGCGTCGATCGCGACCTCGTGGGACGGCTATGCATTGTCGCGGAAGGGTCAGGCCGGGTTGGCGCTGGGCCTGAACGCGCTGATGTCGCTGGTGGGCCAACTCGTCAGCATCGGGTTCCTGGCGGTGGCGGCGTTCCCGATCGCCACCTTTGCCCTCAGCTTCGGACCGGCGGAGTATTTTGGGCTGGCGCTGTTCGGCATCAGCCTGATGGCGGGCGTCTCCGGCGGACATGTCATCAAGGGGCTGCTGGCCGGGACGCTGGGGTTGGGGCTGGCGACGGTCGGGCTCGATCCGATGACGGCCTACCCGCGCTTCAGCTTCGGCGTGACGGATTTTCTCGACGGCATCTCGTTTGTGCCGGTGATGATCGGGCTGTTTGGGCTGAGCGAGGTGCTCACGCAGGTGGCGCAGCGCAGCGCCCGCAGCCTGGAGGCGCCCGGCGATACGGATCTGGGCCGCACGATGCCGACGGCGGCCGAAGCCCGGCAGGTCGCGCCGTCGGCGCTGGCCGGGGCGGCGATCGGCACGTTGGTGGGAGCGATACCGGCGGCCGGCGGCGACGTGGGCTCGGTCATCGCCTGGGAGCAGACGCGCCGGCTGGCCAAGGATAAGGCGAGCTACGGCAAGGGCTCGATCGAGGGGCTGTCTTCGGCGGTCGCGGCGGCGAACGCGGCGATCGGCGGCGCGATGACGACGATGCTGACGCTGGGCATCCCGGGCGACGCGGTCTCGGCCATCCTGATCGGCGCGCTGTTGATCCACGGCATCCAGCCCGGGCCGCTGCTGTTTCAAAACAACCGTTCGTTTGTCTTCACGCTGGTGCTGCTGATGGCGCTGGCGGCGATCGTGATGAGCGTGCTGGGACTGCTGGGCGCCCGGCCGCTGGCGCGAGTGTTGCGGGTGCCGAACCCTTGGCTGTGGACGGGGATCATCCTGTTCGGGACGGTCGGCTCCTACGCCCTCAACAACTCGGTCGCCGATGTCTGGGCGATGTACGTCGCCGGGGTGACCGGCTTCCTGCTCCGGCGGGTGAACGTGCCGCTGGGGCCGCTGGTGCTGGGGTTGATCCTGGGGCCGATGATGGAGGCGAACCTGCGACGGGCGCTGGTGCTCAGCCGCGGGGACTGGATGGAGCCGCTGAGCCGGCCGATCGTGGTGTTTTTCCTGCTGGCGACGGTGGCGTCATTGGCGGCGCCGCTGCTGCGGAAGAAGACATCCGCACACCAATAGCCCCGTGCTACGACCAGCCCAAAGGTTTGACCGGCCTCACGTTGTGATCCTGGGGGCAGGCGCCAGCCGTGCTCCGCGCCCCCGTGGGGATTCGCAAGGCAGGAAGCTCCCACTCATGGCGGATCTTGTCGAATCTATTGGACTCGAGGATCAAATTCCAGGAGGCGCTGATAAGTCGGCGATGGCCGATTTTGAACTTCTCCACGACCGCATGCTTCGTTCCCCAGATCAGAGACAATCTGCGCGAGACATCGAGAATCGGATGCATTTCACCCCCACCAGCTCATCGTGGCTCAATATGGTGGCTCAATATTGTGGCTCAATATGGTGGAGCGGTTCTTTCGTGACTTAACGCGGAACCGCTTGCGACGCGGCGAATTTCGCGACGTTCCGGAGTTGGTCGAGGCCGTCGAGGGCTATATCGAGAAGCATAACGAGAACCCCAAACCCTTCATCTGGACCGCCAACGCCTCCGACATCCTCGCCAAGGTTAAGCGCGCCCGCAGGGCCCTGGATAATGTGCAAAGCGTGTGACGCAGACCACTAGATGAGAGATGCGGATGGAACGAATCGTAAGAACGAGCGATCGTGACACGCAGGAGTCAAGCTCCCATCAGCAACAGGCGCCCCTCCCTGATGCCCAGATGACATCGGGGCGTTGCAAGCACTACGGTGCGTGGCTTTCCCTCGGCAGCGCGGGTGGAAAGCCGACCCTACGGGCTTCGTCAAAGCCCGCGCCACGGGTGCGCGGCGGGGCCGGTCCGCGATACGCAGGCAATCGTCTCGCGCAGACACCTCGACCCGCCGGCTGAAGCCGGGCGGCTCCCCAACCCGCCGTCAAGTTAAGCTAGAAAGTCCATGAAAAAACTCCTGGCAGCCAACCGCGGCGAGATCGCCATCCGCATCCTCCGGGCCGCCTCCGAGCTCGGACTGCGCACCTCCACCATCTACTCGGAAGAAGACCGGCTCAGCTTGCACCGCTTTAAGGCCGACGAATCCTATGTGGTCGGACGCGGCAAGGGGCCCGTCGCCGCCTATCTCGACATCGACGGCATCGTCGGCGTCGCCAAGGAGAACGGCGTCGATCTGATCCACCCCGGATACGGCTTCCTGTCAGAAAACCCCGACTTCGCGCGGGCCTGCGCCGCCGCCGGCATCACCTTCGTCGGCCCCGACCCGCGCCTGTTGGAGCTGCTGGGCGACAAGGTCGCCGCCCGCAAGCTCGCCGTGGAGGCCGGCGTTCCCGTCGTCCCCGGCTCCGACGGCCCCATCCAGGACCTCGAAACAGCCCTCCGGACCGCGAAGCAGGTGGGCCTGCCCGTCATCATCAAGGCGGCCTTCGGCGGCGGCGGACGCGGCATGCGCGTCGTCCAGAACGAAAGCGAGCTGGCCTCGAAGATCGAAGAAGCTCAGAAGGAAGCCAAGCTCGCCTTCGGCAATGGCGCCGTCTTCATCGAGCGTTTCGTCGGCCGCGCGCGCCACATCGAGGTCCAGATTCTGGCCGACTCCCACGGCCAGGTCATGCACCTGTACGAGCGCGACTGCTCCGTCCAGCGCCGCCACCAGAAGGTCGTCGAGCTCGCCCCGGCGCCCAACCTCCCCGCCGCCGTCCGCGACGGGCTGTGCCAAGCCGCCGTCAAGCTGGCCAAAACCGCCGGCTATGTGAACGCCGGTACGGTTGAGTTCCTGGTGGACGCCGACACCCACGAGTGGTTCTTCATCGAGGTCAACCCGCGCGTGCAGGTCGAGCACACGGTCACCGAAATGGTCACCGGCGTGGACATCGTGCGCTCGCAGATCCTGATCGCCCAGGGCTCCAAGCTCCACGAGGCCCCGCTCGCCCTGCCGCGCCAGGACGAGGTTCAACTGCGCGGCTCGGCCATCCAGTGCCGCATCACCACCGAGGATCCGGAGGACAACTTCGCGCCTGACTACGGCCGCATCCAGACCTACCGCTCGCCGTCGGGATTCGGCATCCGCCTCGATGGCGCGACCGCTTACGCCGGGGCGCAGCTTGTTCCCTACTACGACTCCTTGCTGGTCAAGCTCACCGCCTGGGACAACGACCTGGTCGGCGCCTGCCGGCGCATCGATCGCGCCTTGCGCGAGTTCCGCATCCGGGGCGTCAAGACCAACATCCCGTTCCTGGAAAACGTCGTCGGCCATCCGGACTTCCAGGCCGGCAAGACGACCACCGGCTTTTTGGCGGACCATCCCGAGCTATTCCAGTTCACCCGCCGCCGCGACCGCGCCAATCGCCTGCTGGGCTACATCGGCGACGTGATCGTCAACAAGAACGCGACCGTGGCAGGCAAGCCGCGCCTGGACGCCTTTGAAGAGGCCCAAGTCCCCCAGACCAAGCGCGGCGTCCGCCCGCCGGCCGGCACGCGTGACAAGCTACTGGAGCTGGGCCCCAAGAAGTTCGCCGAGTGGGTCCGCGAGCAGCCCCAACTGCTGTTCACCGACACCACCTTCCGCGACGCCCACCAGTCGCTGCTGGCCACCCGCGTCCGCACGCATGACCTGCTGGCGACCTCGGACTTTGTCGCCCAGCGGCTGCACAACCTGTTTTCGCTGGAGATGTGGGGCGGGGCGACCTTTGACGTCGCCATGCGCTTCCTCCACGAGGATCCCTGGCAGCGGCTGCGCCAGATGCGCGAGCGCGTGCCGAACATCTGCTTCCAGATGTTGCTGCGCGCCTCCAACGCCGTCGGCTATACCAGTTACCCCGACAACGTCGTCCGCGAGTTCACCCTCGAAGCGGCGCGCCAGGGCGTGGACGTTTTCCGCATTTTTGATTCGCTCAACGATCTCGACAACATGGAGGTCGCCGTGGCCGCCACGCTCGAAGCCGAGACCGTGCTGTGCGAGCCCGCCATCTGCTACACCGGCGACCTGCTCGATCCGGCGCGGCCCAAGTATAAGCTCGACTACTACATCAAGCTTGCCAAGCGGATGGAGAAGATGGGCGCCCACATTCTGGGCATCAAGGATATGGCGGGCCTGTGCCGTCCCTATGCAGGGTTTGAGCTGGTCAAGGCGCTGAAGCAGGAAGTGGGCCTGCCGATCCACTTCCACACCCACGACTCCAGCGGCCTGAACGCCGGCACTCTGCTGAAGGCCGCCGAGGCGGGCGTGGATATCGTTGACGGCGCCATGTCGTCGATGAGCGGCTCCACTTCGCAGCCCAACCTTAATTCGATGGTCGCCACCCTGGCCCACACCGAGCGCGATCCGCGACTTGACCAGGGGGCGCTCAGCGAATGCTCGCGCTACTGGGAGACCGTCCGGACCTATTACCTGCCGTTCGACAACGCGCCGCGCCACGGCTCGGCGGACATTTACCGGCACGAAATCCCCGGCGGCCAGTTCACCAACCTCCAACAGCAGGCCAACGCCATGGGGCTGGGCCACCGCTGGCCGGAAGTCGAGGAAATGTACGCGGAAGTCAACCAGCTCTTCGGCGATATCGTCAAAGTCACGCCGTCAAGCAAGGTCGTCGGCGACATGGCGCTGTTCCTGCTGGCCAAGGGCATGACCTGCGAGGAAGTGCGCAAGCTGCCGCCCGATCACGGCGTCGCCTTCCCGGACTCCGTGCGCGACATGCTGGCCGGGGCCCTGGGCGCGCCGCCGGACGGCTGGCCCGAGGAGGTCCAGAAGATCCTGCTGCGTGGCGAAAAGCCGAAGCCCGGCCGCTGGGGCGCGACATTGCCGCCGGCCGACCTAGAGACCGTCGCCGAGGAGCTGGAGCAGAAGCTTGAGCGCAAGCCGACGCACGACGAGGTATTGAGCTACCTGCTCTACCCGCAGGTCTTTCTCGACTACGCCGAGAAGCGCAAGGAGTTCGCGGACGTCGGCGTGCTGCCCACGCCGGTCTTCTTCTACGGCATGGAGACGGGCGATGAAGCGGCGGTGGAGATCGAGCGCGGCAAGACCCTGGTGATCAAGTTCCTCACCGTCGGCGAGCCGCACACGGACGGCAAGCGAGTCGTCTTCTTTGAGCTCAACGGCCAGCCGCGCCAGGTAAGCGTGCGCGACCGCTCGCTCAACGTCGAGGACAAGGCCCGCCGCAAGGCGCGCTCCAGCGAGCACGGCGAGGTCGGCGCCCCCACGCCGGGCCTCATCACGGGGGTCTTCGTGGAGCCGGGCCAGCAGGTCAAGAAGAACGACAAGCTGCTGGCGCTGGAGGCGATGAAGATGCAGTCGACGATCTACGCGCCGCTGGACGGCAAGGTGGTGGAGATTCTGGTCGAGCCGGGGGCGCAGGTGGAGGCCAAGGACCTGCTGGCCGTGGTGGAGTAGCAGCGAGCGGGGGACGGGCGCTGACGCCCGTCCCCCGCTAGGCGTCAGCGCTTAGCGCCCTCGCCCGCCTTGCCGACCGCGAGACTGACCGGCTCCACGGGGCCCGCCGTCGACCGTCGGGCCGCCGCGCTGACCTCCCTTGGCGATCGGGCCGGAGCCGTCGCGTGCGCCCTTGCGGGACTGCATCTCGCCTTTCTTCCCGGCTTTTCGTTCAGCCTTGGATGCTTGCCGGGCAGCCTTGTCGGCCTGCTTGCGTTCCCTCTTGGCGATCTTTGCCTGATCGCTGGCTGCACTATCGCGGTGAATTCTCGCCCGCTGTTGCGTGTTGGCCTGCTGCGGCGGGGAAGCCTCTTGTGCGAAAGCCGCGCCCGTGAGTCCCAGCGTAGCTGCGGCTGTCCAAATCAGAATGCGTCTCATGGCGACGTCCTCCTTGTTCCTATACTTGGTTGGATGTCCGCCGCACTGGCCGGGCGCATGAAAACCGGCAATTTAACGCTGATTTAACTAACATAGCGACCAGTGCCTGCCCCTTCCCCCGGCGCCCTCTACCTCGTCGCCACGCCCATCGGCAACCTGGAGGACATCACCCTCCGCGCTCTGCGCGTGTTGCGGCAGGCCGACCTGATCGCCTGCGAGGACACGCGTCACACGCGCGGGCTGCTTAACCGTTACGAGATCTCCGGCAAGCCTTTGCTGAGCTGCCACGAGCACAACGAAGAGGCCCGCGCCGCTGAGCTCGTCGAGCGCATGCTCGCCGGGCAGAATGTCGCGCTGGTCTCCGACGCCGGCACGCCTGGCGTCTCCGACCCCGGTTTCCGGGTCGTGAAAGCCGCCATCGCGGCCGGCGTCACGGTCTTTTCGATCCCCGGACCCGTCGCGGCCGTCACGGCCCTGGCCGCCTCGGGCCTGCCCACGGACGCCTTCTGCTTCCATGGGTTTCTGCCCGCCAAGCAGGGCCAGCGCCGCTCCGCCCTCGAAGCTCTCCGCCAAGCTCCGGGCACCCTGATCTTCCACGAAGCGCCGCACCGCATCCTCAAAACGCTGGCCGACATTCTCGAAACTCTCGGCGACCGCCCCGTCGTTGTCGCCCGCGAGCTGACCAAGATCCACGAAGAGCTGTTGCGCGGTCCCGCCTCCGAGGTGCTGGCGGCGCTCCGTTCCCGCGAGCGCATCCTAGGCGAAATCGTCCTGCTGGTCGGCCGCGGCGACGGGGCCCACCCCGCGCCCGCGCTCACCCTCGCCGAGCGCGTGGCCGAGCTGATCGCCGGCGGCGCCCCGCGCATGGACGCCATCAAGCAAGCCGCCCGCGAGCGCGGCGTCTCCAAGCGAGAGGCCTACCGCGAGCTCGAAGCGGACGAATAGAGTCCACGTTTTTCGTTGACCTCTGCCGGCCTTCCGGGTAAGCTAACCCCGAAGTTCGTCGAGGGGCGCTGATAAACAAATAGCCAATAGGAGGACCTACAATGCCAGAGCCCGCCAAAACGCCGGAAAATCGGGCGCCAAGCCGGTGGTTGACCCCGAAACTGTTGACCCCGAAACCGTTGTTCTCCTTGCCGCCGGCGTATATTCTCATCCTCGCGAGCCTGGGCGTCGCGGTACTGCAACCGATTCACGCGCAACAAATCCGGGAGCACATCCTTCTGGCCCGTCAGGTTGGCGTGCCGACGAGTCAGGCGATCGCGATCGTGATCGCCAACGAGCTCCAGCACGTCGTGCAGCAAGGCCAGTGCCGCTGGAACGGCGGGATCAAGATTTTCGACATCACGGCCCCGGCCAATCCGGTCGAGGCCGAGATCCCGATGGCCATCAGCCTTGCCGCGGGCCAATCGGTAGCCATTCGGAACGTCGGCGCGCTCTTGTTTGACGCGCCAGGTAGCGCGCCCGCATCCGGCCCGAAGATTCTGGATCTCCTGCTGGTCGGCGAACGCCCACTGGCCTGACCCTGCAACTTGCTGGTGGGAGCGTTTGGCTACGACACGGCTTCGATGGATACGGATTTCGTCATCGACACAGCGATTGCCGGCCCACCCCCGGTCGGAACGCCGGCGAATCGGAGGCAGCGGATACCGCTTGGGTTTCTCGGGCTTGGCTCCCAGCAGACAGGCCGCGTGATACTGCGTGAATGGACCGACTTCAACGTGCACGACCCTGGGGCGACGCGCTCCGATCGTTGCGACTTTTCCGGGATGCTCGTAGCGGAAAGGATCCCGTCCTGGGATCCGTTGGATTCGTCCGTCCCGAGCCCTTCCGTGAAAGAGAAACTTCCCATCCTGTGGGTGGACGCCGATCCCAGCTCTCGGATGACTAAGGCGGCTCTCGTTGATTGGCTTCCCACGGCTCCGTCAGGCCAACGCGAGGAGGTCGTGCTGACGTTGGAGCTCCACACCCCTCAGCCTGCCTCCTGTCTGCCGAGACTGGATGCCGCTATCGAGGTCGTGAATACGTCCACGGGCCAAACCCAGACCAGCAGCCAGTCGCCTTTCCTTACCAAGTACCGGCCCCAGTTCTACCTTCGGCCGGCCCAGTTCTAACCTTCGGTAGGCTAAGGCGCGGCCTCAGCGCCATGCGACAAGCATCATGTGAATTGTAAAAAAAGGCTTGACAGCCCCCCCCTTCGTTGCTGTACCGTCACAACCGAAACCATCCTATACGTAGAGTAACCGGGCTTCCAATATGTGAAGTGTGAGCATGTGTCGAGACTTTTTGCCGGGGCTGGAGCACACAAGTGACCGCTGCCGCACGGACAGTGGGCTTCCCGTCTCAGATAGGCGGGTGGTCGGGTTGGCGAGAGCTGGAGTCTTTATGGGCCGAAACTCTCGGTGACCCTCGCGTAACGGTCGCGATCCTTGACGGCCCGGTCGACCAAGCCCACCCCTGCTTCGAGACGGCCAACTTCAGTCGGATCTCCACACTCGTTTCCAACGCTCCCGACGTTGGCGCTGCCTCCAGGCATGGCACTCACGTAGCCAGCATCATTTTTGGGGAACACCGCAGCCCCGTGCGCGGAATCGCGCCGGCCTGCCATGGCCTTGTCGCGCCCATCTTCAAGGACGGCCCGGAGGGTTCAGTCGCACCCTGTTCGCAACTCGATTTGGCGCGGGCGATCACACAAGCGGTTGAGAACGGGGCGCATATTATTAACGTCAGCGGCGGGCAATTGGAGCCGGGCGGGGAACCGCATGAGCTCCTCGCGAAAGCGGTCCGGACGGCTGCTCACAACGGCGCCTTAATCATCGCTTCGGCCGGGAATGACGGATGCGAGTGCCTGCATGTTCCCGCCGCCGCGGAATCGGTTCTGGCCGTGGGCGCCATGGACCAGAACGGATCTCCGTTGGATTCGAGCAACCGTGGATCGTCCTACCGGAGCCACGGAGTTCTTGCTCCTGGGTTGAATATCTTGGGAGCTGTACCAGGTGGCGGCGCCACGACCGCGGACGGCACAAGCTATTCCACTGCCGTTGTCTCGGGAGTGGCTGCGCTTCTATTGAGCCTTCAACTGAAACGCGGCCAAGAAATGGATTCCCGCGCCGTCATGGCGGCCATCCTACGAAGCGCCGTCGGGTGCGAGCAGCAGCCGGCGCCAGATTGCCGGGGCGTTCTCGCCGGACGTCTCAACGTCGCCGGAGCGAGAGCGCAAGTCTTACAAGGAAGGAACCAAATGCCAGATCCAGAAGAAAGTTCGATAACTGCAACCACCAAGGGCGTGAACATCGTGTCGTCGAAAGAGCGAGTTTCAACGTCTGAGGGCGGCGCTCCCCGGTCAGACTCCGAATCGAGGGAAAGCGCCGTCGCGCCCGCTGGATACACTAATGGCGAGGGCAATTCATCCGCCGAGCGCCCCGGAAACCAAGCCGCGGTAGCGCCGTCCGAGTGCACATGCGGTCGCACTGGCGGCGCGGGTGGCAGGGCCAAGCCGCCGCGGTTGGTCTACGCCTTCGGTCAACTGGGCTACGACTTTGGGACCGAAGCGCGGCGCGATTCCATCATGCAACAGATGGGGGAAGGCGCAAATCCCCATGATCCCAATGAACTGTTGGCACACCTCGAAAAGAATCCCTCGGACGCTGCGGCAATTCTATGGACTCTCAATCTCGACGCCACTTCGATCTACGTGGTGCAGGGTCAGGGGCCGTTTGCGAGCCACATATACGACCGCCTGCGTGAGTTTCTCAAAGCGCAAGTCGACCCCGAGGAACGCGCGGAGCGCATTTCGGCGCCGGGCTACATCGCTGATAGCGTAAGACTCATGAACGGGCAAGTTGTGCCCGTGATATGGCTGGAGTTGCGGGGAATGTTCAACTGGACGACCGCTGCATTGGTCAACGCAGTCTGTGGCAAGCATCCCTCCAAGGGGGCGAGCAGTCAAGGGACCGAGGCCTACGCCCGCAAATGCGAAGCCGTTCGAAGCTTTCTTGAACGTGTTTACCATGAGCTGCGTAACCTGGGTACAATGCCCCAAGAGCGCGCCATTAATTTTTCCGCGACGAACGCGTTCAACGTGACAAGAATTTTCGAATCGGCACTCAAGGATGACTTGAATCTCGACACGATCGAGATCGAGCGCAGTTCGATTTGTCGTCCGGAATCTGACTGCTGGGACGTGAAACTGACGTTCTTCAATCCCAGCAAGATACATGAGCAAGCAAGAAAGGTGTATCGATTCACCGTGGATGTAAGCGATGTTGTTCCAGTTACGGTTGGGGCGGTCCGGTCGTGGTCTGTTCGATGACCGAACCCAGCAACCCGTGCCCAATAGTTAATCAGGAGAGTATAACGATGAGACTACCAAATCAATCTCGACCGGCTAGACGCGCTAATGAGGATGCCGCTGTCGTAGGGCGACTCAGCCCTAGCCAGATTAAAAAAGGGTGGTATGTTCCTCACGGATCATCCTTTCCATCCCTCGGCTTGAATTTCGTCAGCAATATCCACGCGCTTTGTCCGTGGGGCTGTGGACGTGGTTACCTCATGGTTTGGGATTGGAACCAGGGGTGTCGTTGCATTCCGCACCCGTTGGGTTGGGGACTCGACTGACTGCCCTCTGCATTCATCTGGACTGAGCTTGAAAGGACAGCGTCCGGAAGCTGTGAAGCTTTCCGGTGACGGGAGAGGCTGACCGAGCTGAGCCCGCCGGTGACTGCTTGCCGACACCGGCATGGGGGAGCCTTGCCCGGTGGGTCGCCTCGCAATTGTGGGCGGGAGTGTCGTAAACCCGAGTGAGCTGGGGGTTGCCGCGTCGAGTCCATGGCGACCGGACGGTTCGATGACATCCAGCCACCTTCCGCGGGTTGCTCCTGGACCGACAAGCGGTTACCTTGACAGCGGGCGTACCCTGGGATCGAAGGTCGAAGCCGGCCCAGCCGAAGAAACGAAACCGCGACATTTCGGGACATCGCGCCTGCGACCCGCGGAAAACAGATCGAACGGCCGGTTGGAGCCTGGCGGTACCAAGCCCCAACCCCCGCTCACTCCCTCCGTAAGCGTGCGGCGAGGACCGTCTGGACAAGCACTACAGCGTAAGGCAAGCTCGACGGAGGCGCGGGAGAGCGCCGACGGAGAGCGCGATGGACGAGGCAGCACGGAAGCGGGCGCGGCGGCGGCGATGGTCATGCTCCGAGCAGCTCCAGCACCAGCCGCAGCGCGCCGGCGTCGGCCGCGCCTTCGATGCGCACCCGGCCCCGCGCGAGCTGCTGGGACCGGGCCTGGTCGGCCTGATGATCGCCAGCGTGCTGGCCGCCAACATGTCCACCGGCTCCGCGTTTACCGTGGACGGCG
>CAYOPA010000098.1:0-13693 GCA_964405625.1 uncultured Bryobacterales bacterium | reverse complement strand
CGCCTGCGAATCGCCAGCAAGGGAGTGGACCGGGCCGGCGACGGACCTTCGAGCTACGTGACGGTCGAACCCGAACGACAGGCGCGCGAAGGTATGTACATGATCGGCCAGGTGGCGGCGTTGCGGCGCCATGTCGTCTCCGTCGCCGAGCTCCACGACGACGTCTGCCTCGGCTCGGCGCGGGCGCTCAAGGCGCTCGGCGAGCCGTCGGCCGTCCTGCTGCCGCGCCGCGCTCCCGAGCCGCCGTGCGACGTAGCGATCGTCGGCGTGGCATGCCTGCTGCCCGGCGCGCGCAATCGTCACGAGCTATGGGAAAACATCGTCAACAAGCGCGATTCAACCGCCGAGGTTCCGGGCGAGCGCTTTAATATCGACCTGTACTTTGATCGCGACAAGGACGCGCGCGATAAAGTCTACTCGCGCTGGGGCGGGTTCTTGAGCCCTGTCGCGTTTGACCCGATGCGGTACGGCATCCCGCCGAAGTCACTTGCGTCCATCGACCCGATGCAATTGCTCTCGCTGCTGATTGTCGATCAGGCGTTGGCCGACGCCGGGTATGCGACGCGCTCGTTCGATCGCGAACGCACCTCCGTCATCTTCGGCATGAGCGGCGGTCTGGGCGATTTGGGCATCAAGTACGCGGTTCGCTCCTCGTTGCCGCAGTACGTCGACAATCTCCCAGAGGAGGTTTTCGCGCAACTGCCAGAGTGGACGGAGGACTCCTTCGCCGGCATCTTGATGAACGTAACCGCGGGGCGAATCGCCAATCGGTTCGATTTCGGCGGCGTGAACTTCACCGTCGACGCCGCCTGCGCTTCGTCGCTGGCTGCATTGTATCTGGGCGCTCGCGAGCTCAACCACGGGGGCAGCGACATGGTCGTGGTCGGCGGCGCCGATACGGTGCAGAGCCCTTTCGGGTACATGTGCTTCAGCAGTTCAAGGGCGCTGTCTCCGCGGGGCAAATGTCGGACTTTCAGTTCCGAGGCTGACGGCATCGCGATCAGCGAAGGCGTGGCCGCGGTGATCCTGCGTCGGCTCGAGGACGCCGAGCGCGACGGCGATCGGGTCTACGCCGTGCTCAAAGGCGTGCAAGGTTCCAGCGACGGCCGCGGCCGCGGGCTTACCGCGCCGCTGCCGGCGGGTCAGATGCGGGTGCTGCGCCGGGCCTACGCCCAGGCTGGGTTCTCTCCGGCCGCGGTCAGCTTGATTGAGGCGCACGGGACCGGCACGGTCGCGGGCGATGCGGCGGAGCTGGAATCGCTTTCCACCGTATTCCGCGAGGGCGGTGCGCGGCCGGCCAGTTGCAGCGTCGGCTCGATCAAGTCAATGGTCGGGCATACCAAGTCGGCGGCCGGAGTAGCCGGCGTCGTCAAGGTGGCGCTGGCCCTGTACAAGGGAGTCCAGCCGCCGACGTTGCACGTTGATGAGCCCAACCCAAAGCTTCGCGCCGAAGGTTCTCCCTTCTACGTCAACGTCGACGCGCAACCCTGGGCCGCGGCTGGACCAAAGCGCGCGGGGGTGAGCTCGTTCGGCTTCGGCGGAACGAATTTTCACGCGGTTCTGGAAGAGTATGCCGGCGAGTTCCGCCCCGTCGCCGACCGGCCGCCGACTTCCGATTGGCCCGCTGAGCTGTTCTATTGGCAAGCCGATTCCAAGCAATCACTGGCCAAGAGCATTGAAGCGTTCTTGGCAGGCGCGGACCCGACGCGGCCGCTGGTTGAGCTGGCCGACGAAAGTTGGCGGCGAGCCGGAAGCGGCGACCAGCGTGCGGCGATCGTGGCCGCCTCGGTGGCGGATTTGCGAGAGAAGGCGGCTGGACTCAGCGCGGCTTTGCGGGAGGACGCCGGCGCCGGGCCGAAGCTCCCCTCCCAATGTTTCCATGCCGCCGAAACGGATGGAAAGCTGGCGTTCCTGTTCTCCGGACAGGGTTCGCAGCGCCCCTTCATGCTTCGTGAGCTTGCCTTGCGGTTGCCGGAGATTCGGGAATCCCTTGATGAGGCCAATGAGGTCCTCGAAGGCCGATTCGACCGACCTCTGAGCGCGTTCATCTACCCGCCGCATCCGTTCTCCGACCAAGAAGCGGATGCGCGGATGAAGGCCGTCACGGACACGGCGGTGGCTCAGCCCGCGCTCGGCGCGGTGGAAGTCGGCCTGTGGCGTGCGCTGCGCAGATTCGGCGCCGAGCCGGAGATGACCGCGGGACACAGCTACGGCGAGTATGCGGCGCTGCATGCCGGCGGCGCCATGGACGCTCCGACCCTGTTCCGGCTCTCCGCCGAGCGCGGCGCCTGCATCAAGGAAACCGCCGGCGAGAATCCCGGCGCGATGGCGGCGATTGCGGCTGACTACGATACGGCTTCGCGCATCGCGGCGCAGACCCCCGGCGTGGTCGTTGCCAATCACAACGCCCCGCGCCAGATCGTCCTGGCCGGGTCGGAAGAAGCCATCCGCAAGACGCTCGACAACTGCGCCGGCCAACAGGTGGCGGCGCGCCGCCTGCCGGTTGCCTGCGCGTTCCATTCGCCGCTGATGAGCGAGGCGGCGGCGCGATTCGCCGAGACGTTGAGCAGCGCCGCGCTAAGCCCGCCGGCCCGGTCGGTCTATTCGAACACGACGACTGAGCCCCATCCCGCCGATCCGGCCGCGGTCGCCCATTCGCTGGCGAAGCACCTGACCGAGCCGGTCCGCTGGGCCGAGCAGATGGAGCGGATGTACGCCGACGGCGCCCGCATCTTCTTGGAAGTCGGGCCAGGCTCGATCTTGACGCGGTTGACCAAGCAGATTCTTGCGGATCGCGGTGACGTAACGATCGTGGCTTGCGAGGATCGCTCGGACTCTCCCACGTCATCTTTCCTGGCCGCGCTGGCCGCGCTGGCGGTCCGAGGACGGCTGCCGCAGGGCCGCGAATTGTTCCGCGGGCGGCTGGAGCGGGCGGCGTCGCTGCACGACGGGGCCGATTGGCGGGTGCTTGGCGTCATGACTTACCGCAAGGACCAGACTCCAGAGGCGCCAACGCCCGTTCGGCTCACCACCTCCTCGCAGATGGCGGCGCACGCCGCTCCGGCGCAACCCGGTCCGGCGCCCCAGCCCGCAGCCGCGCCTGCGCCGCCCGCCCAGGCCGATCCAGCGGATCCAATCGAGCGGGTCATGTTGGAGCACAACCGCTTAATGGAGCAGTTCCTCATCAGCCAGACGCGGCTGATGTCGCTGTTCCTGGGCGAATCGGACGCCCAGGCTGCCGCTCTCCCCACGTCGACGGCGGAGCAACTCGCGCCCGCCGACGCCGCAACTCCGACCCCGGCGGCAACTCTACGCATTCCGCTCGCACCCGAACCTCCGGCCGCGCCGCCTGAACCGGCTCCCGCCGAAGCGGCTCCGGCCGTCGTCGGCTCCTCGCACGGCGGCAGCGTGCTCGAGACGTTGGTCGAGATCGCCGCCGAACGCACCGGTTATCCGACCGACCTGCTCGATCCAGACGCTTCGCTGGAAGCCGATCTCGGCGTCGATTCCATCAAGCGCGTCGAAATCATCGGGCAGTTCCGCAGGGCTCGCAGCGAGGGCGAACAGACTCGCATCGCGGACGCGATGGAGCGCTTGACAGCGGCCGCCTCGCTCAACGAGCTGGCCGCGATTCTGGACACGGTCTGCAACGGATCGGGAAGCCCCGAGGCCTCTGCCGAGGAGCCCGCTCCAGCTACCAACGAGGCTCCGAAAGCGACCGTCGTAGCGGAGCCCGCGCTCGCCATCGATTCGTTGGCGGAGCTTATCCGAATCACGAGCGACTCCACTGGGTATCCGCCCGAACTGCTGGACGCGCGGGCGGCGCTGGAGGCGGATCTGGGCATTGATTCGATCAAGCGCACTGAGATTATAGGTGCCTTCCGGAAGGGGTTGGAGGAAGGTCAACGCGGTCTTCTGAGCGAGGCCATGGATCAGCTCAGCGATGCGCTTTCCTTGAGCGAGCTCGCGGCGCGGATCGACGCGGCCTTGGATGCAAACCGTCTCACCGGGCGCGCAGCCGCAGCGCCCGCACGGGTCGTGCTGACGCTCAGCGAGCTGCCGCCAAGGGGCGAACCTCGCTTCCGGCCCGGCCGCACCACGGTCATCGCTTGCGAGGATAACGCGCTCGCCGCGAAGCTCGCTGAGCGGCTCAGGGAGAAGGGCGAGAAGGCGGCGCTGCTGCGCCACCGAGCGGGCGGCGCGGCAAGCGGAGCCGGGGATTATGTGGCGGATCTGACGGACCCGGACGATACGGCTGGGGCGCTCGGGCGCATCCGGGATGCTGAGGGGCCGATCAGCGCTGTTCTGCACCTGCTCGCCGGGGAAGCGCGCTCGGAGCCCTCGGCGGAAGTCGGCCGGAGGTTCGCTCAAGTGAACAAGACGGTCAAGAGCGCTTTCCTCATGGCGCGTGAGCTGTTTGACGACATGCAGGGAGCCGACCCGGAAGCAGGCGCTCGATTCGTCGTCATCACCGCGCGCGGCGGCCGCTTCGGGATCGCCGAGTTGGCCGCTGGAGGGGCTTGTCTGCCGTCATCGACGGCTCTGGCCGACTTCGTCAAGGCGCTCGCCGCCGAGGAGCCTCGTTTCGCATGCAAGATCATCGACGTGGGCGCCGAGGTAGCTGTCCAAGAGTTGGCGGATGAGCTCGCCTGTGACGACGGCGCGGTCCAGGTGGGTCTGGCTGAAGGGCGGCGTTGGACCGTCGTCGGCCAAGTTTGCCCGCACGAGAGCGCCCCGCGGCCGGCGTTGCCGGATGGACCGGTCTTTCTGATTACCGGCGGCGCGCGCGGCGTGACCGCGGAGATCGCGAAATGGGCGGCGGGCCAACCCGGCGCGCGCTTGGCGCTGGTCGGCTCGACATTGCTGGGAGAGCCCGAGACAGAGGATACGGAGCGACTCGAAGGGGCCGCCCTCAAGGCTGCGATTTTCCAAGCGATGCGCGCGCGCGGTGGCGCGACCCGACCCGTTGATGTTGAGGCCAGGTATCGCGGCATCACGCGCCGCCGGGAGATCCGCGCCAACCTGGCCCAGCTCGAGAGCCTGGGCGCCGCCGTCGAGTATCACGCCGTGGACGTACGCGACGCGGAGGCGTTCGGACGGCTGCTCGATGACGTCTATGAGCGGCTGGGACGAATCGACGTCGTCGTGCACGGCGCCGGAGTTATTGAAGACAAGCTGGTGGCGGACAAGACCCCTGAATCTTTTGACCGGGTGTTCAATACGAAAGCGATCAGTTCGCTCGTGTTGGCGCGGAAGCTGCGCCCGGAAAGCCTGCGCTCGTTGATTTTCATGTCCTCGGTGTCGGCCGCCTTCGGCAACCGCGGCCAGGCCGACTACGCCGCGGCCAACGGTGTGATGAACGGGCTTGCGCTGGAACTGGCCCAGGCTTGGGGTCCGCGGGTCACCGCTATCAACTGGGGTCCCTGGGACCAGCGGGGAATGGTCTCGGAGGGAGTGCGCAAACAATTCGAGGAGCGTGGCGTCGGGCTGATTCCGCTGGACGCCGGGGTCGCGGCGGCGGTCGCGGAAATGGGCGGCTCAGGCGGCAAGCCCATCGTGGTTATCGGCGACGGACCGTGGTGCGGGGCAGCCCGCGCCGAGAGCGTTTCGGGCTCGGCGAGCAGATGAGCGAGCAGAAATCCGATATCGCCATCGTCGGCATGTCGTGTGTCTTTCCAGGCGCCCAGGATATCCGCGCCTACTGGAACAACATCCTGGCCAAAGTCGACGCCGTTGGAGACCCGCCGCCGGACTGGGGCGTCGACTCCTTCTACGACGCGGAGTCACGGGACAACGACCGAACCTACTGCAAGCGCGGCGGCTGGTTGGGAGAACTGGCCACTTTTGACCCCGTCGCGCTCGGCGTTATGCCGGCCTCCGTCGACGGCGGAGAGCCCGATCACTTCCTTGCGCTGCAGGCCGCCCATGACGCCTTGCAGGACGCCGGCTACGACGCCGACATGTTGAAGCGGTTCAGGAATCGCACGGAAGTGATCATCGGGCGCGGCACCTACGTCAACCGCGGCAACGCCACCGCCATCCAACACGTTGTCGGCGTGGAAAGCCTGCTGAGCGCGCTCAGAAAGCTGCACCCGGAGTACAGCGCCGGGGATCTCGACGAGATTCGCCGCGAGCTCAAGGCCAGCCTTCCGCAGTTCAACTCCGACACTTCGGCGGCTCTGGTGCCGAATATCATCAGCGGCCGGATTGCGAACCGGCTGGACCTGATGGGGGCGAACTACATCGTCGACGCCGCTTGCGCTTCGTCGTTGGTGGCGGTGGATCATGCGGTTCGCGACCTGCAATCGGGACGTTGCGATTTGGCGGTCGCGGGCGGGGTGCATGCGTCGACCCCGCCGGTGATCCTGGTGATCTTTTCGCACCTGAAAGCGTTGTCCCGGAGCGGTGTGATCCGGCCTTTTGACGCCCGCGCCGACGGCACGTTGCTGGGCGAGGGAGTCGGCATGGTCGTGCTCAAACGACTCGAAGACGCTGAGCGCGATTGTGACCGCGTCTACAGCGTCATCAAGGCCGTGGGAGTGGCCAGCGACGGCCGCGCGCTCGGATTGTTGGCGCCGCGCCTGGAAGGCGAGGTCCTCGCTGTGGAGCGCGCCTACGAGGAGGCCGGCGTGTCCACCGGAACAGTGGGATTGATTGAGGCCCACGGCACCGGCACACTGGTCGGGGACGCCACCGAGCTCAAGGCGTTGGAAGCGGCCTTCGGCGAGCGCGTCGGAGTGCTGCCCGACATCGCGATTGGAACGGTCAAGTCCATGATCAGCCACACGATGCCCGCCGCCGGCATTGCGGGGATCATCAAGACGTCCCTGGCGCTTCACCACAAAGTCCTGCCGCCGACAATTTGCGAGGAGCCGGGCGAGGCGCTGCGCAATCCCAAGAGCCGGTTCTACGTCAACACCGAAGCTCGGCCTTGGTTCCACAGCGACACGGGCGCGCCGCGCCGCGCCGGCGTCAACGCCTTCGGATTCGGCGGCATCAACGCCCACGCCGTCCTCGAGGAGTATCGCGGCGACAGGGAAGCCCCTTGGCTGCAAACCACCTGGGACAGTGAGCTGTTCGTGCTGTCGGGCGACTCGCGGCCGGCTCTGGCGGAGGCCGTCCGCGGATTGCTGGATGAGGTGCGGGAGTCGCCCGAGACGCCGTTGTACCACCGGGCTTGGCGCACCAACTGCACCCGCGAGCTCCAGCGAGAAAGGGTCGCCATTGTCGCAACTTCGACAGCCGACCTCGAAGAGAAGTTGGGGCAGGCGATTGAGAAGCTCGATCGGCCCGGAGTCGAGCGCATTAAGCTCCGCGGCGGCGTCTACTACTTCTCCAACAGGCTTGCCGACGAGGGCAAGCTAGCGTTGATGTTCCCTGGCGAGGGCTCGCAGTATCCCAACATGCTGCGCGAGCTGTGCCTGCATTTCCCGGAGGTTCGCCAGGTCTTCGAATTGGTCGACAGTGCGTTCCAAGATCACACGCGCAGCCGCTTGCCCAGTCAGGTCGTGTTCCCGCCGACCGGGCAGACGGACGATCCGGGGCTGATCTGGTCCATGGACGCCGGGGCCGAAGCGGTCTTCTGCGCCAACCAGGCAATGCTTCGGTTGATGGAGGAGCTCGGCGTCCGTCCGGATGCGGTCCTGGGCCATAGCACCGGCGAGCACTCCGCTTTACTCGCGTCGGGAGTGGTGCGCCCGTCCAGCGAGGAAGAGTTCATCCATCACGTTCTGGGCGTAAATCGAGTGTTCGAGGGCCTCAAGAACAGGATCCCCGAAGCGACCCTGGTGGCAGTGGCAGGGGCGCGGCGGGAGCAGTTGCAGCGGATCGTCGCGGACAACGAAGGACAACTGTTCGTCGCCCTCGACAATTGCGTGAATCAGGTCGTGCTGTGCGGCACGGCGGAGGGCGTGGAGACGCTGATCGACGTGCTTTCGCGGAGCGGCGCAATTTGCCAGCGGCTGCCGATGGCCCGCGCCTACCACACGCCCTGGTTCAAGGTTTTCAGCGACCCACTGCGCACCTACTTCGACACCGTCGCGGTCTCGGCGCCGTCGATTCCTATCTACTCGTGCGTCACGGCCGACTTTTTCCCCGATGACGCCGACGCGATCCGCAACCTGATCGCCGTGAGCTGGTCGAGCACGGTACGTTTCCGGGATTCGATTGAGAAGATGTATGCCGATGGCGTGCGCATTTTCGTGGAAGCGGGGCCTCGCGGCAACTTGGCTGGATTCGTGGACGACGTTCTACGCGGCAGGGAGCATCTGGCGGCGCCGGCTGACATTCGCACGCGCTCAGGAATCACGCAGCTCCACCACATGCTCGCCCAGTTGACGGCGCATGGGGTGAGTCCGAAGCTCGAGTACCTGTATCGCCGCCGCGCCGCGGAAATCGTGCCGAAGGCCAGGAGCGCCCGGCGGGTCCGCATCGCCTCCGGCTTGCAGCCGATGCGTTTGTCCGACACGCGCGGTCCGTCGCCGCCGGCCGAAGAGTCAGCCTCCGGCGACTTCGTTCCAGTAGCTGCCGCGCGTCAAGCCGAGACGCCCATTGCCGGCGGCTCTCGCACCGTGCCGCCTGCCGCTTTGGCGCCGCCCCGGGACGCGCCGGCCTCGCACCGGCCCGCGCCCCCGCAGACCCCTGCCTCGGCTGACGCGCGCGCCAAAGTGATGCAGGCGCACATGGGCGCCATGGCTCGCTTCCTGGACTCCCAGCAGCAGGTTGTGGCGGCTTACGTGAAGCGCCAAGGACGGTCCGGGAACGGCGTCGGAACAGCGCCGTCGCCAGACTTCGCGCCGACGCCGGCCGCTCCTGCTCCGTTCCTAGACCGAGTGGTCGCCCTGGATGACCGGTCCGCGCGGGCGACCCGCCGCCTGTCGCTGGATCGTGATCGGCTGTTTTTGGACCACACGTTGGGGCGCGACGTCTCCGAGGACGACCCGTCGCTCACCGGCTTGGCCGTCGTTCCGCTGACGGTCACTATGGAGATGCTGGCTGAAGGGGCCGCCATCCTGGCTCCAGGGTTGACGTGCGTCGGGCTGTCGGACGTGCGGGCCTCGCAATGGATCGCTTTCGACGAATCCACGATTGAGCTGGAGGTTGAGGCCGAGGCGCTTGGCGATGGCGAAATACGGGCTCGGATCCGTCGAGCGGGCAGCCCCGCCGAGGTGCGGCCGACGCTCGCCGAAGCCGTCGTACTATTCTCCGCAAGTCGCACTACGGGGACGACGCGCCGGGCGGCGTTGGCTGGAGAACGACCCTCAAATTGGCGCTCTGACGAGCTGTACAGCAAGGGCATGTTCCATGGACGGAGCTTCCAGGCCGTGCGCGCGATGTCCGTTGTCGCCCCCACCGGCTGCCGAGCCGAGCTGGGCGTGCCGCCGCGCGACGGGCTGATCCAGGGCGCCCCCCAACCGGCGTTTCTGCTGGACCCGATCGCGCTCGACGCCGCCGGTCAGGTGGTGGCCTTCTGGTCTCAGGAGGAGTTGCGGGCGCACGCTGATATCTTTCCCTACGCGCTGGAGAAGCTGGAATGCTTCCAACAGCCGCCGGAGCCGGGGACCGCCCTGGAGTGCCGCGTTTTCGTAACCCGAGTGGACGAGAGGACAATTGTGTCCGACATCGAGATCGTGGATAGGGCCGGTGATCTGGTCTATCGCCTGACGGGTTGGGCGGATCGGCGATTCTCCCCTCCGCGCGGCTTCTGGGACCTGCGCATCGCGCCTCGTTCCACTTTTCTGTCGAGGCCGGCCGATGGCTGGCTGGGGTCGAATTCCGGCGACCCGGATCTGGCTTGCGTCACCCTGGAGGCTTTTTCCGAAGAGCTCTACGAGGCTTCTCACGGCGTCTGGCGCCGCGCCTTGGCCGGCATGGTCCTCAGTCGCGCCGAGCGAAGGCGGATGGCCGCATGGAGCGCGAATCCTGCCGGCTGCCGCCAATGGATCACGGGGCTCATTGCAGTGAAGGACGCCACGCGGCGGTTACTGCAGCGCCGCTTTGGCGCGGCCCCGGCGTACGCGGACATCACCGTCGACGCCAATGGCGACGGCGGTGTGAGCGTAAGCGGCGAGTGGCGCCAACGCTGGAACGCGGCTGTCCGGGTCGCACTAGCGTCGTCTGATGTCTTCGCGGCGGCCGTGGCCAGTCTGGATGCATCGCGACCTGTCGGCATCGCGATCGAGCCTGGCGAGCTCGACTTGACCGCGGCTGAGGCCCCGACGCTGACTCCCGATGAGCAAAGGGTCTTGGACACCCTCAACGGCTCCGACCGCAAGCAGTGGGCGCGCCGCCTGCGATGCGCCAAGCAGGCGGCGGCAAGCTCGGCCCCGGAAGCGCTACCGGGCCCGATGACAGCGGATCGCGTCAATGTGGTAACAGGAGAAGCGCTGCTCGCCTCGCCGGACGGCGGAACACGTTACACTAGCCATACAGGAGCGGAAGGCCCTGTGGTTTTTGCCGTCGTGACAGAAAAGCCATGGAAGAAATGACTCCCGCCCGAGAAGAGGTTTTCGCTTACGTCCACCACACGCTCGAGACGTTGATGGAGGATTGGGACGACTCCGACGCGGTGCTGGCGCCGGAAGTGAAGTTGTTCTCCGAGCTGGGCCTGGAATCTCTTGGCGCCGTGGTGCTGGGAACGCATATCCAAGAGCACTTCGGCGTCGACATGCCATTTGGCCAGATGTACTCGGAGCTTGGCGAGCAACAGCGAGACATCTCTCTCAACGAGTTCGTGGACTTCGTGCACGGTCACTTGAAAGCCGCCGCGGCCACTGCCAAGTGAACTGAATCAGCCCGGAAAGCGAACGCGCCGCGCCCAGCGCCGCGGCCCTGCCGGTCGGAGGATTCCCCTTTTTCATGCCAAAGATTCAAGCGAACGGAATCAACCTACACTACCTGCAAAGCGGCCGAGGCGAGGATCTCGTCATGCTGCACGGTTTTCTGGGCAACCAAGCTGTCTGGCACCTCCAAATAGTGCCCCAGCTCCGCAGCCGCTTCATGGTCACGACGTATGATCTGCGCGGGCACGGTTACAGCGAGCTCACTCCCAGCGGCTATACGGCGCAAGACCTCGCCGAGGATCTGCGGCGCCTGCTCGATGAGCTCGAAATTGAATCGGCTCACTTGGTCGGCCACAGCTACGGCGCCGATGTGGCCATGTATTTCTCCCTGTTGTACCCGAAAAGGGTCAAACGGTTAGTGGCGCTCGAGCCGGGGCTGGCGGCCCTGGTCCACCAACGCCGGGATCGCCAATGGGACGGATGGGCCTATTGGGTCGAAAAGCTCGAGAGCGTAGGCGTGAGCGTTCCGCCTGATAAACGGTCGGACTTGGAGTACCTGATTACTCTCAGCCTGGAGACGCCCAAGTTCTACGGTCCGGCCCGCGGCTTGCCGCGTAACCGGGAGCCGCTGCTCCGACTCATTCGGGAAACGACCCTCATCGCCGACTACGAGTTCGTAGGCGATCTTAGCCTGGAATCGATACCGCTAATCCAGACTCCGACGCTCCTTGTCTACGGCGAGCACTCGCACTTCCTAGGGTCCTACGAATATTTGAAAGACGCCTTGCCAAACGTAACGCCGGTGATCCTGCCCGGAGGCGAGCACTTTGGCCCCTTGGAGCAGCCCGACCGGCTGGTGGAGGAGATCCTCGCGTTCACGGATCCGGCGTCCGCCGACGAATCCCGGCAAGCGCCGGACGGATCGCCCGTGGAGCAGCAAGCGGCTCCGCCCCCCGGGAGCGCCTAGGTGAGCGCGGCCCCGCGAACCGCCCTGGTGACCGGGGCGGGCTCCGGTCTCGGTATGGAATCGGCTCTCACGCTGGCCGCAAGCCGGCGGCGGGTTTATGGCAGTGTCCTGACCGAGGCGGAAGGCGACGCGCTCAAAGCTGCGGCGCGGGAACGGAACGTCGTCGTCCAAGTCGTCCTCATGGACGTAACCAGCGAGGCCCAGGTTCGGAAGACCATCGACGCCGTCATCGCCGAATCAGGCCTGGACGAGCTCGTTCACTTTGCTGGGATCGGACTGCGCGGCTTCGTGGAAGACCTCGACTTTGAGGAAATCGAACGAGTCTTCGCGATCAACACCTTCGGCTCGATGCACGTCGCGCGCGCCGCGTTGCCTCACATGCGGAAACGCCGGGCCGGTCGAATTCTACTGACCACTTCCATCGCGGGCCGGATGGCTTCGATGTCGATTGGCGGGTATGCTTCCAGCAAGTTCGCCGTGGAGGGATTCGCCGAGGCGCTGCACCAGGAAATGCTGCCGTTCGGCGTCTATGTCTCCCTGCTCGAGCCGGGGCTGATCGCCACGCCGCACTTCACGATCCATCGCAATCGCGCGCGGCGCGCGCAGGACCCCGAGAGCCCTTACCACGAATGGTTCACCCGACATGAGGCGTTGGTCGATGGCATCCTGGCGCGCAACAGCTTCTCCACCGCCGACGTCGCAAGCGTGGTGCTGCGAGCGCTTGACGCCCGACGACCGCGTCTTCGTTATGTTGTCGGCCGCAAGGCGAAGATAGTGCTTTCTTTGCGTCGGCACTTGCCCGGCGAGTTGTTCGAGCGGGTCTACTGGGCCCTGGTGCGACGAGTGGTCACGCGCCCCGGCGCCAAACCCGTCAGCGCGACCGGCCGGCGCGACGCGGAAGGCGGTTAGGGCGGCCGCTCAGGCTTCCGCTTCCGTGGCGCCGGATGACTCGGACCGCTGCTCGTCGGGCTGCCGGAACAGCCCCGCGATATCGTCGAGGATAAGGTAGAAAGAGGGCGCCAGGACCAGCGTGGTCGCCGTCGCAAACAGAACGCCGGCGGCCAGCGAGGTCGCCATCGGGATGAGGAACTGGGCCTGGACCTCTCGTTCCAAGATCAGCGGCGTTAAACCGGCGACTGTGGTCAACGACGTCAGCCACACCGGGCGAAATCGCGCAACGCCGGCATTCATGACCGCCTCTCGGATCGAGCGACCCGCGGCCCGTTCCTGATTGATGTGGTCGACCAACACCAGATTGTCATTGACTACCACGCCGGCCAGCGCCACCATGCCGCACAAGGAAAAGACACTCATTGGAAGATCGAGGATGAAGTGGCCTAGAACGGCCCCAGCGAAACCGAAGGGAACAGCCGACATGATAATCAAGGGTTGCCAATACGAGCGGAGCGGGACCGCTAGCAGCGCATAAATCGCGAACAACGCCAACAGCAAACCATCGCGCAAGGAATCCAGAGTTTCGCGCTGCGAGCGCTGCTCGCCCTCCATGCTGTAGGAGACCCCGGGGTTCCGCGCGATGAGCGCCGGGAGAAAGTTTGCCTCCAGGTCCGCGATCACCGCGTTGGCGTTCGCTCTCGACTCGTCCACATTCGCGGTGATGCTGATCGTGCGTTGACGGTCCACGCGCCGAATCATCGTGAATCCCCGCTCCATCGAGGCGACCGCCGCCGTCAGGAACGGAATCTCCCGTCCGTCGGGAGTGCGAATCCGCATGTTCCGCAGGTCGCCCAGCGATGTTCGGCTCTCGTTCGGATAGCGCAGCATGACCTGGACCTCGTCCTTGCCGCGCTGAATCCGTTGGACCGGTTCCCCATGGAAGCCCTGCCGAACCTGGCGCGCGAGGGCGGCTTGCAGACCTACCCGGAGGCCGGCGTACCGGAGGCGCACCACTCCTGCACGCATCACCGGGACATGCCGGATCTGATCG
>CAYOPA010000097.1:9371-13746 GCA_964405625.1 uncultured Bryobacterales bacterium | reverse complement strand
CGCGGTCGAACTTCAGGGCGAAGCGCATGTACATCCAGGCCAGAATCCAGGCCATAAAGAACTGCGACAGGGCGAAGAGGTAGGCGCCGTTAATCACGCCCAGCAGCGGACGCTTCATCATCTCGGGGTAGTAGCCCACCAGGATCGGCAGGGCGAAGTAGTAGACGTTGAAGAAGACGGTGGCGGCGATGATAAACCGCATCTTCTTGGCGATAAGCGCCTTGTAAACGGGCATGCGGGCGATGCGCTGAAAATCGCCGGGACGCACCACTGAGTGTTGGACGGATGGCATGGGCCTCGTGCCAGGATAGCGCTAGACGACGCTAAATCGCGAATCGATACGGCCGCGGCCTCAGTCAAGCTCGAAAAATTCGTAATGGATCGTCCAGCGGTCGGCTTGCCCCGGTGCAATGCCAAGGGCGATGTAGGGCTCTGGGCAGAGGGTGGTCTTGGGCGACCAGAACTGCATTTTTTCCAGCGGCTTGTCGGTGGACATCCGTACGGCGGCGCCGCTGTGGCGGTTTTCGATGACGAAGGCGTTGTCGGCGGCCGTGGGTCCGAAGCCGTCGAGCAGGGCGATGATCGACTCGCCCTCGGGCAACTCTTTGTCGTAGACGAGCGTGTTGCCGTCCGCTCGTGCGTAGCCTCGCATGTCGCGGTCGGGTTTGATCTCGTAGGGGAACCGGACGACGAACTCGGGTCCGGTGCTGCGGCCGTCGACGACGAAAAAGTTGTGGTTGTAAACACTGGTCTCGATCGCCTGCGTCCCGGTGTTCTCCAGCGCGTGGTCAATCACCAGGCGCGGCTCGCCGGGCGTCAGCGTCAGGCGCTTGATGTAGCGGTAGGCGTAGCCGGATTCGGGCTCGCGGACCTGGTGAATGAATTCGATCCAGTTGGCGCCCTGGCTGATGGTCCAGGATCCGGGATCGACGACCTTGTAGGATTTGCGCCAGTCGTACTCGGACTCGTCGCGCGGCTTCTCGCAGACGCCGACGCCGATGCGTAGGAACCTGCCGCCGGGCTCGGCCTCGGCGTATCCCAGGCCGCGATCGGTGGGCGGACGGTACTCCTCGACGGGGCCGGTGATGCGGTCGTGCAGGTAGGGGTCGTCAGACTGCTGCCACTCGCCAAAGTACTCGTGGCCGGCGTAAGTCAGGCTGTAGATGGCGCCGGACCAGTCAAAGCGCGTGCCGCGGTAGTAGCCGTTGTTGGGGTCGGGCAGGTGGATTTTCGCGTCGATGACGCCGTTGGTGATGGCCGCCGAAGGATGGTCGGCGGCGGGCAGGGCGGCGGCGGTCAGCAGGGCCAGGAACAGGGCGATGGGCTTCACGAGCGAGAGCATAGCAGAGTGGCCTGTGGGGACGGGCATTCCTGCCCGTCGCATCTTTGTGCACACACTTGAACCTTCGTCCTCCCAACTAATCGTCCCGATTCACCGTCTCCGGCGAGAACGCCGGCAGGCAGATCGCAAAATACTCCGCTCCTTCCGGGTCGGGCGTCGAGTAGCGCACCCATTCGCCGGCGTGCGTGATGACCGCTTGGCCTTCCTGCACGACAATGGTTCCGTCCTCGTGCTCGACGTGAAGCTCGCCCCTGATCACCACGGTGAATTCATCGAACTCCGGGCGCTGACCGGGCTCCACCCAGCCGCCGGGGCTACGCATGTGGGCCACGCTCACTTCCGGCGTTTCGGTGTTGACGCGGCCGATGTACTCGTCGATGAGCTTCGGCTTGTTGCCCGCGGCTTCGATGCGGGTGGGGTGGGCGATCAGGGTTGGCATCCCTCGATTTTACGACGCCGGGCCGCTACGGGAGGACGCTGAGCTCCGCCAGCTTCCGCACCGTGTTCCAGTTACGCATGGTGCTGACCGCGCCGAGGCGGGAGTCGAACCAGGCGTTGGTCAATTTTGTCCGAGCGACTCCGTTCGGGCAATAGAGGAAAATCTCCCGGCCGCGAACTTGAAATTCGTCCGGCGGGGAACGGTCCGGATCCAGAGTCGCCACGCGCTCGGCGCTGACCGATTCGGTCAGGAAACCCACGTGGAGGGCCTTGGTCTCGCACCCGCGCTCGACGAACGGGTTGTCGGCGACGACGGCTGCTATCTCGGCGGCCGAGCGCACGACGACCGGGATGTCATACCCGAACCGCTCCCGGATCGTCGCCGAGATCCGCTCGGGCGCCCGCGCGGCCGCCGCGGGGGATGCTTCGAAAATGACGTTGCCGCTCTGGATGTAGGTGCGCACCGACCGACAGCCCGCGCCTTCGAACATCTCCGCCAAGTCCCGCATCGGCAGCTTGTTTTTGCCGCCGACGTTGACGCCGCGAAGCAGGGCGACGTAGCTCGGCATCACTCGACCTTGCCCAGATGCTTCTTCGCAAGCTCCAGGTGGCGCTGCATGATGTCGAGCTGAAACTTGGGCTCGTTCGGTCCGTGCGGTTGGCGAGGGTAGACGACCATCTCCGTGTCGACTCCCCGCCGCTTCAGCGCCGTGTGCAGCTCGTAGCTCTGGGAAATCGGTACGCGCAGGTCAGCCTCGCCGTGCAGGATCAGGGTCGGCGTTTTGACGCGGTCCACGTGGCGCATCGGCGAGTGCTCCAGATACCGGTCAAAGCTCTCCCAGGGCTCGCCGCCAAAGTAGTCCGGCAGGAACGAAGGAATGTCGGCCGTGCCCGTAAAGCTCCACAGGTTGGTGACAGCCGCGCCCGGAGCCGCCGCCAGAAAGCGGTCGGTCTGGCCGATGATCCAGGAGGTCATGTAGCCGCCGTAGCTCCAGCCCATCACGACCATGCGCTCCGGGTCGGCGACGCCCATCTCGATGACGCGGTCGACGCCGGCCATGATGTCCTGAAAATCGCCGCCGCCCCAATCGTTGTAGTTGGCTGTGCGAAAGTCCATTCCGTAGCCGCTGGAGCCGCGCGGGTTCGGCTGCAACACCGCAAAACCCTCGGCCGCGAAGGCGGCGACCGGATACAGCCCGCGTCGGCCGATGAAGGTTTGCTGGAAAACGCCCATCGGGCCGCCGTGGATGTTGAGCACGAGCGGATAGCTCCGGCCCTGCTGGTAAACGACCGGGTAGACCAGCAGGCCCTCAACTTCCAATCCGTCGGGCGACTTCCAGCGGATGGTTTCGGTGCGGCCGAGCGGCGCGGACGACAACTCGTTGTTCACCCGGCTAAGCGTGACGGCCTTCGCCGAGCCAAGCTCCAGCCAAAACGCTTCCGGCGGCGTGTCGCTGCTCTCGGATGCGAACCCCAGACGCTTACCGGCGGAGTCCAGGCGGGCGCCGGAGATGGGGCCGCTTTCCGGCTCGAACACAGTGGCCTGTTCACCGACGAGGTCCATCGAGCGGATGACGCCGCTAACCCTATTGATAGCGGTGAAAAGCAACTTTTGAGAATCGGCGGTCCAACCCAACAGACCCGTGCCGCGCCCGCACTCGTCCGGTTGGGGGAGGGGCAGGTCGCGAACCCGCCGGTCGGCCCGATCCAGGACCGCGAAAACGCACTCTCCCGCCCACTTTGCCGGTTGCGGCGTCCACTGGAAGGCCAGCGACCGTCCGTCCGGGGCGTAGCGAACGTTGCTGAACCCCAGCCGCTCGCCCCCGAGCGCAACCGATCCTCCGTCGGCCGGACTAATCTCGCGCAGCGTGGCTTGATGCCAGTGATCGGCGAGCTCGCTGGCCTGGACGACCACCGCCAGCCGGTCGGAGTCCGGCGACCAGACGACCTCGGTGATGTGCTCGTCGGGTTCGGCCAAGCGGCGCGGCTCGCGCTGGTCCATATCCGCCACCCACAGCGAGTGGTTGGCTTCGTTCTCGTCGACGACGCGGTAATCCAGCTTCTGCTTGCGCCGCTTTTCGATCTCCTCGTCCTTGGCGCGGCCCGTGAACGCCAGTTGCTTGCCGTCCGGCGAGACCGCGAATCGGCCCATGGAGCCCTTCCAGCGGGTGACCGGCTCGGCCTCGCCGCCATCGACGGCGATGCGCCAGACGTTGGTATCGTCGCCGCGCTTGGAGCGGAAAAACACGGTGCGGGAGTCACTGGAAAACTGCGGCGCGGTCGAGCTCGCCTCGCCGCGAGTGAGCGCAAAGCGTCGGCTGCCATCGGTACGGGCCAGATGGATCTGGGTGCGAAGCTCGCTGACTTCGTCCTCCATCACCGCCTCAGTGACGGTATAGGCCAGCCAGAGGCCGTCCGGAGAGGGCAGGGCCTCATCGACCGTGCGGACTTGCATGGTCAGCTCGGGCGTCCATTTGGCTTGGCCGAAGACCGCCGCCGCAAAGAGTAGCTGGAGGAAAAGAGCGCGTCGCACCCGGCGATTATAGGGCGCCCGGGGGGCTCGGGGCTGCGGCCTGGTGGCGCAGGCGCCCACGC
>CAYOPA010000097.1:465-9361 GCA_964405625.1 uncultured Bryobacterales bacterium | reverse complement strand
CTGCCGCCTCGACTCCCAGGTCGAGGCCTTGCGGGTTGGCCTCGGCACGTCGACTCGAGAGCCGACGCCGCGGGCCGCGCCAAAGCCCGCGCCACGGGCGCAAGATACCATTTTTCGGCGCGCTTGCCCGTCGCGTACCGTGTACGCGGACAACTGAGTCGGGGCGCTACCGTCGGCCGCGGCCGCTCGGCGGGCAAGACTGGCCACGGCGACCGTTCGGGCCGCGATTACCGGCCCGCGGGCGCCTGTTCAGCATCGGGTCATTAATGCCGATCTCGTTGGTGCGCGGCCGGGGCATGGGGTTCGGACTGGAAAGGTCGGTTCCGCGGCTGCGACCGGCGATCGGCGGAGTGGTGGCCGTGGAGGTCGTCGGGGTCGAGGCCCGTCGCTGCTCGGCGCCGATCGTCGGGTGATGGCCCGGTCCCGATGTCGGGCCGCCCAACGGGCCGCCAAATTGTCCCCAAAGGGTCATCGGCGCGAGGAACAAACCGACGATGAACATCGTCCGCAACATGCCCGCAGCATATACCCACACGTAAGAAATGTCCGTACGAATCGTTACCGTCGCCCGCGCATCACCTCAAACAGCGCCACGCCCGCCGCCACCGAGACGTTGAGCGAGGCGATCTTGCCCGCCATCGGGATGCGAACCAGCTTGTCACAGGTTTCGGCCGTCAGCCGGTGCAAACCCGCACCCTCGCCGCCCAAAACCAGCGCCACGCGACCCTCAAAGCTGACTTCGTAGATCGTCTCCTGACCGCGCTCGTCCAGGCCGAACGTCCAGAAATTCGCTTTCTTGAGCTGCTCCATCGCCCGGTTCACGTTCTTGACCCGCACGATCGGCAAGAACTCCAGCGCCCCGGCGGCAGCCTTAGCCACGACCTCGGTCAGCCCGACCGAGCGACGCTCCGGCAGCAGCAGCGCCGCGGCCCCGGCGGCGTGCGCCGAGCGGATGATGGCGCCGAGGTTGTGCGGGTCTTCCACGCCGTCGGTGACGACGAAAACGGCGTTCGGCGCGGCCCGCCCGATGGCTTCTTCCAGGCTCAGGAAGCTTCGTTCCGACGAAAAAGCGACCACGCCCTGGTGCACGCCGCCGCGCGCTTCGCGGTCCAGGTTCGCCCGCGCCTCGAACCGGATCGGCGTGCCGGCCTTGCGGGCGGCGTCGATGATCTCCTGCAAGCGGGGGCCGCCGGTCCCTTTCAGGACCAACAGGCGGTCGAGCGGCCGTCCGGCCTCGAGGGCGGCGGCCACGGCGTGGATTCCAATCAAGCGTTCCATCGGTTTGAAGACTCGATAATATATTGTAGTTCAATAACTTACAAGTTTCTTGGCGGATGGCCCCGGATTGATGTCCATCTCAAGTCCGTTTTCCTTTCGGCCGCCCATGGTCGAGATTACCAGCCCAAGCCACCGCCCGTCTTTGTTCCCAGGAAACACCCGGAAACCCCGACGTTCGCGACCCAACAGCCCCCAAACGTGAAGCGCTCCAGGGAGATCACATCTGGAACGCCCGATCGAAGATCCGTTTGGCGGTGTCAGTCCCCCGGACTTTAGTTGACTAGTGAATCGTTTTTGCGGGAGCAGCATCTATCCGCTTGTACAAGGAGGATCGAGATGCTGGACATCACCCGCGCCGACGAGCGTTACAACCTGAAGACGGATTGGCTCAACGCCCGCTGGCATTTTTCGTTTGACCGCTACCACGACCCCAAGCGCATGGGCTTTGGGCCGTTGCGGGTCTTCAACCATGACGTCATCCAGCCCGCGCAGGGCTTTCCGCTCCATCCGCATCGCGACATGGAGATCGTCACCTACGTGATCGACGGCCAGGTGGCGCACCATGACTCGACCGGCGGCGAGGGCGTCATCCGCCCCGGCGAGGTGCAGCGCATGAGCGCCGGCCGCGGCGTGCATCATTCGGAATACAACGCCTCGCCCGACCGCCCGGTCGAGCTGCTCCAGATGTGGGTCTTCCCCACCGAGCGCGGCGTGGTTCCGTCGTACGAGCAGAAGCGGTTCACCCAAGCCGACAGGACCGGCAAGCTGTTGCCGATCGTCTCCAGCCGCCCCGAGCACTGGCGCGACGGCGAGGGCTCGCTGTGGATTGGGCAGGACGCCCAGTTTCACGTCTCGCGGCTGGAGCCGGGCGCGTCGCTGGAGCATCCGCTGGGCGCGGACCGCAAAGGCTACCTGTTCGTGATCGACGGGGCGCCTACGGTCAACGGCGAGCTCCTCAACAAGAACGACAGCGCCGCGATCAGCGACGTGCAGACGTTGACCGTGCAACCCGGGGCCGAGCCGGTGGAGCTGTTGTTGATTGACCTGCCCTGAACCGCTTGGGGGGCGGCGGCCGCAACGCCGCCCCCTTGCAATTCCCCCCCCTCTCCCCATCCACCGGCGGACCGGTGGCGCAGGCGCCAACGCCTGCCGCCTCGACCCCCAGGTCGAGGCCCGCGCCACGCCATCCGGCGCCCTATATCCGAACCAGGCCGCCGAAAACCCGCCTCGTACTTGCATACAAACGTAATTAAGAATATTTTAAAATAGTGAACAGCGAGCTCAGGCGATTCAAGGCCGGCATCTTTCAAGCCCTGGCTCACCCCACGCGCGTGGCCCTGGTGGAAGCCCTCAGCGAGGCCGAGCTCTCGCCCGGCCAGTTGGTGGAGAAGCTTGAGGTCGATCAAGTGCACGTTTCCCAGCACCTGGCCATCCTGCGCAACAAAGAGATCGTCGTGGGGCGCCGTGAGGGCAACCAGATCTTCTACTCCCTGCGGCACCCCGTCCTCGCCGAAGTGTTGGACGTTCTGAAGCGCTACTTTTTCGCGCACATGGCCCAGACGATCTCCACGCTGGAAGAGGTTCGCACCGAGCAAGCCGCCTCGGGGAGGTAGTCGCCGTGAGCATCCCAATCCACTGGAAGCAGTGGCGTCCGAAGTCGCTGCAAGCGTTGGCGGGCTACAAGCCTTCCGACCTCGGGGCGGACGCCGTCGCCGGCCTGACCGTCGGGCTGGTGGCGCTGCCGCTTGCCATGGCCTTCGGCATCGCCTCGGGCGTAACGCCTGAGGCCGGCATCTAGACGGCCATCGTCGGCGGCTTTGTCGTCTCGTCGCTTGGCGGCTCGCGCTGCCAGATCGGCGGCCCAACCGGCGCCTTCGTGGTCATCGTGGCCGACATCATCGCCCGCCACGGTCTGTCGGGCCTGCTGATGGTCACGATGATGGCGGGCGTGCTGCTGCTGGGGCTGGCGGTGACCGGCCTGGGCCGGGCGGTCCGCTTCATTCCGCGCCCGGTCGTCATCGGATTCACCAACGGCATCGCCTGCTGATTGCATCGACGCAGATCAAGGATTTCTTGGGGCTGCGGTTTGACAGCCAAGCCCACGCATTCTTCGAGCGTATGGTGGAATTGGGCGCAAACCTCGGCCAGAGCGACCCGACGGCCACTGCGTTGGCGTGCGGCTCGCTGGCGCTGATCGTGATCGCTCCGCGCAAGTTCCCCCGCGTGCCCGGCGCCGTCCTGGCGCTCCTGGCTGGAGCCTCGGCGGTGGCGCTGTTGGACCTGCCGGTGGAAACGATCGGCTCCCGCTTCGGCGGCATCCCGCAGGGCCTGACTCATATAGCTATCCCGGAGTTTCGAACCGACCTGATCCTGCCCTTGCTGCCGGCGGCGTTCACGGTGGCGGTGCTGGCCGCCATCGAGAGCCTGCTGTCCGCCGTGGTGGCCGACTCGATGACGGGCGACAAGCACAACTCCAGCGTTGAGCTCGCCGCGCAAGGCGTCGCCAACCTGCTGGCGCCGCTGGTCGGCGGCATCCCGGTAACCGGCGCCATCGCCCGAACCGCCACGAACGTTCGCGCCGGCGCGCGCAGTCCGATCGCCGGCATCGTCCACGCCTTCACGCTCGTCGCCGTGGTGCTGCTGGCGGCGCCCTTGGCGCGCTTCATCCCCCTGGCGACCCTGGCCGCCGTGCTGTTCGTGGTCGCCTACAACATGGGCGAGTGGCGGGAGATCGGTTCGATCTGGCGGCTGGATCTCGCCGAGAAGTCCGTCTGGGGGCTAACCTTCGCACTCACGGTGATCGCGGACCTGACGCTCGCCGTCCAAATTGGGCTGGGCTTGGCCGCGCTGCTCTATATCGCCCGCGTTTCCCGCACCACGACGGTCTCTATCGTCACGCCCGGCTACATCGAGCAAGGCCGCGAGCACATCCTGCAAGATAAGGACGTGCCGCCGTACGTCAGCATCGTGCGGATTCACGGCCCCTTTTTGGTGGGCACGACCGATCAGCTCGACGAGGCGGCGGGCGACCTCTCAGGCCTCTCCCGCGTCGTCATCGTGCGCTTGCGCAACATGACCGCGATTGACGCCACCGGGCTGCATGCGCTCGAAGCGTTCCACGACCGCGTCTTGCAATCCGGCCGGAGACTGGTACTATGCGGCGCCCGCGACCAGCCGTCGAGGTTCATCGCACAAAGCGACCTCGCCGGCCACATCGGTCGCGAGAACATCCAGCCCCATGTGCAGGCCGGGCTGGCGCGGGTCCGTGAGATCTATGAGGAGACGGAAACGGCGCGCTCCGCGAAAGTAAGCGGGGAGCCGGTCGGGAGCTCGAAATGACAATGTGGACTCGGCGCGACTCGCTTCGTTTCGGGCTCGGGGCGCTGCTCGTCGCTCCCGCGCTGCTTCGGGCCGACAAGGCGCCGCCCCGGCCGCTGTCGCCGGACCAAGCGCACCGGGAGCTAGTGGAGGGCAACCGGTGCTTTGTGGAGGGTCGCTCGCGGCATCCGCACGCGTCGCCGGCGCGGGTTCGGCGCACCAGCCGCGAAGGCCAACACCCCCATGCCGTCGTCCTGTGCTGCTCGGACTCGCGCGTGGCGCCGGAGATTGTCTTCGACGTCGGCCTGGGCGACCTATTCGTCGTGCGCGTCGCCGGCAATGTGGCGAATGAGGACGAGATCGCGTCGATCGAGTACGCGGTTGAGCACCTGGGCGTGCCGTTGTGCCTCGTGCTGGGGCACACCAATTGCGGCGCGGTCGAGGCGGTGGTGTCCGGCGAGCATCTGCCCGTGGAGATCGAACACATGACGGCCCCCATCCGCCGGGTCGTGGAGATGGTGCGGGCGGCCCGCCCGGATCTCGATCAGCACGGGCTGATTCAGGAGGCGGTTCCGCGCAATACCTTGCGTGCGAGAGAGACGATCAAGTCCAGCGCCACGCTGATCGCGGAACGGGTTGAGAAGGCCACGTTGCGCGTGGAAGCGGCGGTCTACGACCTGGAGACAGGCCGAGTCGGCTGGCTACGCTAGGCTCAACCGCCGAGTCGCCCAAATGAGCCGCCGGGTTCACCCGGCGGTCAATCCGTCCGTGGCCACTACTGAACGACCAATCCGCGAAGCCCGTCGCAACCCAAGGCGAACACACCCGGGTGTAAGCTCGGGTGCTCAGCGGCCAGGGGCGTGGCGCCAGTTGTGTGCGTCTTCTAAGCGCTCCCCGCGCTCGCCTCCGAGGAGGGCGAAGCGCCGGACAAGAACCAATTCACCATCGCATTCAATTGCTCGCGCCGCCCATCTCTCTCTGGCTGACCCTCAACTGCGAAGCCGTGGTCCGCCCCCTGCACGAGCATCGCGACGGGATGCCGCCCCCGCTCTATCAGTTGTGCGTGGAGTAGCTCGAAGCCGTCGATTGCGCAGCCTTCGTCTCGGGTTCCTTGCGCGAGGTACAGATCCGCCTCGCTGTCGAGCAGGTTCTCCAGGATTGTTCTCCGGCTGATAGACATCCAGTAACGATATGTGTGCCCAGAGAACAGCTCCAGACTCTCCGGCGCCGCGAGCATCTTCCGCCACAGGAGCGCAGCGCGCATTGCCTTCTCGTCGCTGTATCCGTCCCCGCCAATCATCAGGCACCTGAGCCGCGAGGTTGCAAACCCGGATAGTCCGGCGAGGTGCGTCACGGCCGGGTTGGCGCCGGCAACCATCGCGGCCACTCGACTTCCCTCCGAGTGACCAGCGACAAGAATTTTCCTCTCGTCCACAGACGGCAGCTTTCTCGCCGCCTCAATCGCTGAGTTGACGGCTTCCGTCCAGCGGTCGGCGGTGTGCTCAACCAGGAACTCCGGGCTGGCTCCGATCGCCGTCCCGTTCTGCGTCGGTTGGCTCAGATACTGGACGCCTGGCTTCTCGACAGCCAGCACGTGCGCTCGGCCGTTGACCTCCTCCCGCAGAATTCGGTGCGCATCGAGGACTTGCCCTTTCCTCTCGATAAAGTTCGAGTGCGCTCCCGATCCAAGGATGAACGCAATCAAGGGCAGGGGTCGGTCGTCTTCCGCTTCGCGCGCCGTCTTGGAGACATAGAAGGTAATCCTCCGGTCGAGCGCGTCCCGCGTGAAGTACCGCGTGTAACGTATTTCCTCAGGGCCATTGGGATCCTGGGCCGGTTCGTAGCGACCTTGCCCGAGAGCCGCTCCAGCGGCCAGTACGAGGGTCCCGAAAATCGCCAGCCGCCGCTGCATGCCCACAGAGTACTAATTCTTTGGCGCGGCCTCCAGGCCGCGAGCGCCGGCGCCGGTGTCCGCAGTGCGAGTCTCATCCGAGATCACCGCCCTGAACGGATTTGCATGTCGGGGATAGCCAGGGAATTTGGCCGCCGCGACCGTCTGATGAGCTTCGATTTTGATCGTGGAAACCCGCGGAGACAAAACTCGGAAAACGCGGGGAATGCCTCTCCGAGGTCTTCAATCGTGTCAACCGCCAAACTGCCGCGCCAGAGCGAAGCCCAGCGCGACCGCCACAATTCCGCCCACGACGTTGAGAGCTACATTGCCGGCCGCCACGCCCCAACTGCCGGCTTCAATCGCTCGCAGCGTCTCCACGCCAAAGGTCGAGAAGGTGGTGAATGCGCCAAGGAACCCGGTCCCGAGGATGGTCCGAGTGCGAGCCGTCAGGCCGGGATCGCCCAGCGCGGTCTCCGCCAGCAGGCCCAGGCAGAAACAGCCGATGACGTTGACGATCAGCGTCCCCATCGGGAACGAGGCGCCCCACAATCGCAACGCCCACATCGACACCCCGTAACGCGCCAGCGCGCCCAGGGCCCCGAATACCGCCACTCCCAAAACAGTCATCGGCGGCGCGTCAGCTCTTGAACGGGCTCCGCTTCATGGCGTAGTCAATCGACTTCTTGGGAACCTCGTACGTTGAAAAAGCGCCGTTGCCCATGTATCCGAGATCCTTCAGGCCGATCGGGCTGGTGTAGTAGGCGTCCACCGAGAGCTTGCGAATCCAGTCAAAGAACCGGATTCCCGCGCCTAGCTCGGTCCGCTCCCAGGCCTGGTAATCGCGGAAGCGGCCGTAGGGGTTGGGGCCGTCGCCGCTAGCCGGCTTGCGCTCCGAGGCTGTCTTGTCCGCGGCGATCAGGTCGTCGAAAAGCTGCGTCTGCTGCTTCTGCTCGCAGTCGACGAAATCCTTACCATGCCGCTGGCGCATGGTCGCATCCATCCAAGACAGGCCGCCGTGGAAGATGTAGCCCAGCTCCTCGCCCTCGCTGCACAGCAGGTCGATGAACTCCACCGCCCCGGCGTCCACGGCGCTGCCGCCGCCGGAATCAGCCGGCACGATCAGCTCGGCCATGCGCGCGACCGTCTTCCACTCATGCTCGGTGAGAGCCTTGCGCTCGTAGCCGCCCAGGGCGCCCTTCAGCGTCGCCGCGGCGGCGTGGACGTGCTGGGCGTCGGCCGGGCTCATCTCGGACGCCACGCCGGCGGCAAAGACGGCCGCGGCAATGCGGCGCAACGCCTCGCGGCGCGAGACCGCCGGCTGGATTTGGGTCAACAGCTCAGACATTGCCTTTCTTGGCCTCCTCGACGAGGTACTCGGCGGCGCGCCACGCAAAGGCGCTGATCGTCAACGTCGGGTTCTTGTCCGGGTTCGAGACAAACGAGGCGCCGTCCACCACGAACAGATTCTTCGCGTCCCACGCCTGGCAGTATTTGTTGAGCACCGACGTTTTTGGGCTGTCGCCCATGCGCGCCGTGCCGACTTCGTGGATGATGGTCCCCGGCACGGAGATACCGTCGGCCTCTCGGTTGGCGTTGGCCAGCCCGCGCACTTTGCCGCCCATCGTCTCGATGATCTCGGTGAAGGTTTTTTCCATGTGGCGGGCCTGCTTCCACTCGTAGTCCGTCCATTGGAAGTGGAATTTCAGGACCGGGATGCCCCAGCGATCGACCACTTCGGGGTCGATCTCGCAGTAGCTCATGTCGTTGGGGATCATCTCGCCGCGCCCGGCAAAACCGACGCCCGCGCCGTATTCCGCGCGCGCCATTTCCTTGATCTTGGCGCCGTAGCCGTGCTTGCGAGCCAGTCCATGGAAGGAGCCCGGCCCCGGCATTCCAAAGCCGCCGCCGAACTCGATGTGATAGCCGCGCGGAAAGCCCATTTTCTGATGGTCGTTGTAGCCCCACCAGGGAGCGTACAGGTGTGAGCCGCCAAAGCCGTCCGTGGTGTACTTGGGCATGCCCTCCAGCGCCGGCACGTAGCCCGACAGCCCGAAACCGACCGTGTCCATCAAATTGCGGCCGACTTGCCCCGAAGAGTTCGCCAAGCCGTTGGGGTGGTGCTTGGACTTCGAGTTGAGCAGGATGCGCGACGACTCGCACGCCGAGGCCGCCAGGATCACCGCCTTGGCCCGCACCTTGTGCTCGCGGCGCGTATTGCGGTCGATGTAGATCACGCCGTCCGGCTTGCCGGTCGAATCCACCGAGACCTCGCGCGCCATCGCGTCGGTAATCAGATTCAGCCGGCCGGTCTTGAGGGCGGGGAAGACCTCCACTTGGCTGGCGGCGTAGGCCGAGGCCGTCAGGCAGCCCCGCCCGCACTGGCCGCAGTAGTGGCAGGCCGCGCGG
>CAYOPA010000097.1:0-455 GCA_964405625.1 uncultured Bryobacterales bacterium | reverse complement strand
CGTTCTTGTTCGAAGTGATGACGGCGCGGCGGTTGGCGATGAACGGGATGCCCAGCTTCTTGCCGGCCTCGCGGGCCAACAGCTCATGCACCTTGGGCTGCGGCGGCGTCTCAAAAACGCCGTCCGGCGCTGAAGGGATGCCTTCCTTCGTGCCGGTCACGCCGATGAATTCTTCGACCTTGTCGTAATACGGCGCGATCTCGTCGTAATCCAGCGGCCAGTTGTCGCCCAGCCCGTCAATGTCGCGAGCCTTGAAGTCGAGCTGCGAAAAGCGGAACGACATGCGTCCGTAATGGTTGGTGCGGCCGCCCACGATACGGGATCGAAACCAGCGGAACTGCGTGCCTTCAGCCGTGGTGTAGGGCTCGCCCGGCAGCTCCCAACCGCCCGATGTCGTCGCCAGGAAGCCGAACGGCTTGCCGTCGCCAAAGTAGACCTTGCCGCCTTCCTCGGCC
>CAYOPA010000096.1:499-13794 GCA_964405625.1 uncultured Bryobacterales bacterium | reverse complement strand
GTTTCCAAGAAGAACGTCGGCCCGGCTGCTACGCCGCGGCGATCAGCTTGGCCATCAGCGCCGCCCGATCCGCGATCCGGTCGATCAAAATGCTCTCTCGCTCGGAATGCGCTCCCTCTCCGACGGCCCCCAGACCGTCCAGAGTGGGTATCCCCAACGCCGCCGTGAAGTTGCCGTCCGAACCGCCGCCGACGCTCGCTTCCCCCAGCTCCACTCCCAGCTCCGCCGCCAGTCCCCGCGCCAGCTCGTACAGCCGCGCCACGCCCTCGCTGCGCTCCATCGGCGGCCGCTTCAGGCCGCCGGTCACCCGCACCCGCGTGCGCGGGTCAAACGGCCGCAACGCCCGGAATCGGGTTTCCAGCTCGGCGGCCTGGTCCAGCCGCGGTACACGGACATCGATCTCGCACCAAGCCTTTTCGGCGACCACGTTCGAGGTCGTGCCGCCGCGCACTACCCCCGGGTTGACCGTCACGCCGCTGGCCGGATCGGTCCAGCCGGCGATGCGGTCGATCTGCCGCGCGATCTCCACAACGGCGCTGGCGCCCGCCTCGAAATCGAGCCCCGCATGGGCCGCGACTCCCTCCACGTGCACCTGAAAACGCCCGCCGCCCTTGCGCGCCGTCTTGACCTTGCCATCCAGCCCCAGCGCCCCTTCGTTGACGAAGACCGCCGCGCTGCGGAGAGCTTCCCGCTCCGTGATCGGCTTCGACGCCGTGCTGCCGACCTCCTCATCGGGGTTGAGCAGCAGCACGAAACGCCCTCGTCGGCAGGGAATCTCGAGCTCCCGCAGCGCCCGCATCGCGAAGATGAAGTAGGCGACCCCGGACTTCATGTCAAAAACGCCCGGACCCCACAGACGCCCCTCGGCCGCCCGAAACGGCATATTCTCGAGCGTTCCGTGGGGGTAGACCGTGTCGAGGTGCCCCAGGCCCAGGATCTGGCCGTCCGCACCGCCGCCCGGCAGCTCATAGTCCAGCAGCAGGGCGTCGCCGAACCCGTCGCAGGGGATGCGCCCGATCCGCGCGCGGCCCGCCTCGCCCGCCGCCACGTAGTCCACGGCCCGATTCACAGCCGCCGGGTCGTCCGACGGCGATTCGATCTCCACCAACCCTCGAATCCACTCAATGAGCTCTTCTTGTCGGGTCTGGAACCACTCCGGCAGCGGGTCGTTGGGCATCGAAACTCCTTTGGTATACTATCCTTCTTTTTCGCTCCGGCGTTTTTCACTCGAGCACCCCTCATGTTGGACATTCAGCAGATCCGCCGGCTCATCCCGCACCGTTACCCGATGCTGATGGTGGACCGCGTGATCGAGCTCGGCGAGAGCTCGGCCGTCGGCATCAAAAACGTATCGGCGAACGAGCCGTTTTTCGCGGGCCATTTCCCGGAATATCCGGTGATGCCGGGCGTGCTGATCGCCGAGGCGCTGGCGCAGATGGGCGCGATCTTGATCATGAGCCAGACGCCGGAGCCGGAGAAGAAGCTCATCCTGTTCGCCTCGATCGAGAAGTGCAAGTTCCGCCGTCAAGTCGTTCCCGGCGATCAACTGCGGTTGGAAGTGGAGTTCACTGTTCGGAAAGCGAGCGTCGCCAAGATGTCGGGCCGCGCCTATGTGGGCGAAAAGCTGGTCGCCGAGGGCCTGATGATGTGCCAGATCGCCGACAAGCCCGCCGACGCCCGGGTCTGAGAAGCAACCGACCGTGAAGTATGGGCTGATCGCCGGCGGCGGACGCTTCCCCCTGATGGCGCTGGAATCGGCGCGAGCCGAGGGCCATTCGTTGGTCGTGGCGGCCATCAAAGAGGAGGCGCTGCCGGAGGTTGAGCAGCTCGCCGATGAATGCCACTGGATCTCCCTGGGCGAGCTGTCGAAGCTCATCCGCATTTTTCGGGACGCCGGCGTCTCGCAGGCCGTCATGGCCGGGCGCGTCCAACACACGAAAATCTATTCGGCGATTCGGCCCGACTGGAGGCTGCTGAAGGTGCTCTCCGCGCTGACCCGCAAGAACACGGATTCATTGATCGGCGCGGTGGCTCGGGTGCTCGCGGATGAGGGCGTCGAGCTGCTGGACTCGACGTTTTTCCTGAAGCCATACTTGGCCAAACCGGGCGCTAACGGGAAGCGAAGACCGTCCAAGGACGACCTGGCCGACATCGAGTACGGTCGAGAAGTGGCCGCCGCCGTTGCCGGATTCGACATTGGCCAGAGCGTGGCGATCTGCGAGCGCGCCTGCGTGGCTGTTGAGGCGATGGAAGGCACCGACGCCGTCATCCTGCGCGCGGGCGAGCTGGTCAACGGCCGGCGGCTGACAATCGTGAAGCGCGCCAAGCCCAAACAGGACATGCGCTTCGATGTGCCGGTGATCGGGCCGACGACGATCCGTAAGATGAGCCGGTCCAACGCCCGCACGCTGGCCGTCGAGGCCCACAAGACCTTGCTGATTGATCGTGACGAGCTGTTGAGCGAGGCGGACCGCGAAGGCGTGGCGGTATGGGGGTTTGAGTAGAGAGATGCGGAAAACGCGGATCGCTGTCGTAGGCGCCGGGGCCTTTGGGCAGAATCATGTCCGCAATCTGGCTGAGATCGAGGCCGCCGAGCTGGTCGCCGTGGTCGACTCCGACGCCGCGCGCGCCGCAAGCTTGGCCGGGCAGTACGGTTGCGAGGCGCTGACGGACTTTCACGAGCTTTTTGGCCGCGTGGACGCCGCCGTGGTCGCCGCGCCTACCGCCGCGCACGCCGAGATCGGCGTGGCGCTGCTCGAAGCCGGCATTGACGCGCTCATCGAAAAGCCGATCGCGCCCGATCTGGAATCGGCCGACCGCCTGATCGAGGCCGCGAAGGAACACAATCGCATCCTCCAGGTGGGTCACCTGGAGCGATTCAATCCGGTCGTGGTGATGGCCTTGGAGGTCGCCACGCTGCCGCTGTTTTTTGAGGTCCACCGGCTGAGCCAGTTCTCGCCGCGCAGCTTGGACGTGGATGTGGTGCTGGATCTGATGATCCACGACTTGGACATCCTGATGACGATGGTGGACAGCGACATCGACCGGCTGGAAGCATCCGGCGTGCCGGTGCTCTCCGAGCAGCCCGACATCGCCAGCGTCCGCATCGTTTTTGTGAACGGCTGCGTCGCCAATCTGACCGCAAGCCGCATCTCGACGGAAAAAGTGCGGAAACTACGGTTCTTTCAACCGCGTCAATACGTTTCGATCGATTACGCGCGCAAGGACGGCGTGGCGATCGGGCTCGACGAGCAAAACCGCTTGCAGTACCGCCGGCTGACGCCCCACGCCGGCGAACCCCTGCGGGCGGAGCTCGAAGCGTTTCTCAATTCGGTGCAAACGCGGCAGGCGCCGCTGGTGGATGGGGCGGCGAGCCGTCGCTCGCTCGAAGCCGCACTTAGAATAAGGGCGGAAATGGAGCGTCACGCCAAGGTCGTGCGGGCGACCGTGGCGCGGTACCGCAAGTGAAGCCGACGATCAGCGAAGAGCCCGAGCTGCTGTTGCTGCTTGAGGACTATGGCAAGCGCCGCTCGACCGGCCCAGCCGAGGCGACGGGCTGGGGGCCGGAGGTCTATCCGCTACTACTGCTGCTGGAGGACTACGGATTGCGGCCGAAACCGCCCGGGGCCGTGGATCGCATTCCGCCCGCGCCGGACCTCCCCGAGCTGCGTCTGCTGGTCGAATCTTTTGATCCCTTCCAGCGTTACCGCGAGCAGTTTCCGCAGGGCGCGCCGGACTTGCCGCCGCTGGACGGCAAACCGCTCAATTTCGAGGTCGCCTGGGATGATTCCATCCGCGGCGCCCAGATGCAGCGGCGCGGCGTCTCGTTCGCCGTGCATCTGGCGCTGATCTTGCTGCTGGTCGCGCAGCCCTACGAAAGGCGCCCGCATGAGCTGACCGAGCGGCAGGTGGACCAACCGGCCACCAACATCACGCTGCTGGCGCCGAGCCGTCAGGAGATCGAGGCGCTCACCCGCTCCGAGCCCGACAGTCAGGGCGACACCAAGATCTTTCGCGGCCGGCAGGAGACCGAGGTTCCGGCGCCGGTGATTCCCGAGCCGGTGCCCCAGCCGAGACCGCAGCCGATTCCCACGCCCCCGGTCCCGGTGGTGAAGGAAGAGGCCGAGCCCGCTCCGGCGCCGCAGATTGTGGAGGAGAAGCCGCCGACGCAGCCCGATCCGCCCAAGCCCGAGCCGGCCGAGGTAGCGGTGGCCACCTCCCCGGCGCCGGGCGAGCTCCAGCGCGGCCGCGAGCTGGCGCGCCGGACTAATCCGCGCGAGCTGCCCGCCCCCCGCGCGCCGAAGCGGGAGGAGCCGAAGCTGGTGCTCGAAGATCCCAAGGCCGTCGCGCCGAGCGATATCGGGCCCGTCGAGCTGGCCAAACTGGGCATCAACCGCCGCCCCGATCAGATGGTCCAGAGCGCCATCGAGCAGATGCAGCAGGGCGGCGGCGGACGCCAGGCCGTGGGCGACGGCGTCGGCGTCGGGGCGTCCGGCGGATTCTCGCAGCCATCGCCCGGCAACATCGGCTCCGGGTTGGAGCTCCTCTCCGACCCCAAGGGCGTCGACTTCCGGCCCTACCTGACGCAGGTGCTCAACTCCGTGCGCCGCAATTGGTACGCCGTGCTGCCGGAGAGCGCGCGGCTGGGGCTGGAGCGCGGCCGGGTGTCCATCCAGTTTTCGATTGACCGCAATGGCGAGGTGCCCAAGCTGGTGATCGCCGATGCTTCCGGGTCCCAGCCGCTGGATCGGGCTTCGGTGGCCGGCATCAGCGCATCGTTGCCGTTTCCGCCGCTGCCTTCGGAATTTGCCGGGGATCAGATACGTTTGCAGCTCGTATTCCTGTACAACATGAAGCGATGAGGCGTAGGGGCGGACGGAGGGCCGACCAAGACCAGTTGAAATCCAAGCATTGTGCGGTCTTGGGCGGCCTTCCGGCTGCTCCTACTTGAAATTCCCATGTCCAAAGGCGCCACCTCCCCCCCTGAAACCTCCATCTCCCGCGACGAAAAGACCGGCGCGGTCGTCCGCCAGATCACCGCGCACCCGTCGATCAACCACCCGACATACTTCCTGAACACGTCCTTCACGGCCGATCAGAAGACTCTGATCTTCACCTCCTACCGCACCGGCTCGGCGCAGCTCTTTGAGGCCGCTTACCCCGACGGCGAGATCCGGCAGCTCACCGACGGGCCGGCGATCCACCCGTTTTCGCCAACGATCTCCCCTTCCGGCGAAATTTTCTTCGTCAGGGGCGGCGCCGTCTGGGCGATCGACCGCCTATCCCTCGCCGAGCGGCGGGTGGCCGACTTCATGGGACAGCTCGGCGAGTGCGCGCTGAGCCCCGACGGCGACCGCTACGTGGCCGCCTGCCGCCGCGACGGCGAGTGGGGCGTCGCCGCCGGCCGCTGCAACGGCCTGGAAGGCGAGATGATCCCGTTCCCGCGGACGATCATCCACCCGCAGTTCAACCCCGTCGACCCGAGCTGGATTGAGTTTGCCGCCGACCCCGCCCCTCGCATGCACCGCGTCCGCCTCGACGGCGGCGGGCTGGAGTGTCTCTACCGGCACGACAATGACGAATTCGTCGTCCACGAGACGTTTCTGGGCCAGACGGAGGACCTGGTCTTCACGGTCTGGCCCCGCGCGCTCAAGCGGTTGAGTTGGCGCACCCGCGAGATCTCGACCATCGCCGAGACGAACGCCTGGCACATCACCCCGAACCGCGCCGGCACGAAGGTCCTGTGCGACACGGTCCACCCCGACCGCGGCCTCCAACTCATTGACGTGGCGTCCGGCAAGGAGGCCACAATTTGCTTCCCCGAAGCCTCCAGCCAGGGCTCGCAATGGAAGACATCGCGCTATGCGCTGGCCGCTGACTGGGAAGCCGCGCGGGCGGGAGCGGAGAAGGGTAAGTCGTTGAGCTGGATGGAGATGGCGACGGATTCCGTCTACGGGCCGCAGTGGACGCACCCGCACCCGTCGTTCTCCCCGGACGAGAAGCTGGTCGCCTTCGCCAGCGACCGCACCGGCCACACGCAGGTCTACGTCGTCGAGATCCCCGAGAACCTGGACTACCAAGCGTCGGCGTAGCGGAAGCCGTAGGGGTCGGCGCCGGCTTCGATCACGCCGTTGCGCAGCACCTTCAAGGCCACCGGCGCGGAGCCGGAGTCCCAGCGGCTGCGGCGCTCGATGTCGTGCCCGCGGTCGAGCAGCGCATCGAGCACGCTCTCCGGGATACGTTCGTCGAGCAGCAGCTTGTTCGGCTCCATGGCGTGGTCGTCAAAGCTGGCGGCCAGATGGCGGGTCTGAATGCGCGGCGCCTCCACGGCGGCCTGCGGATCGAAGCCAAACAGCAGCGCCGCCAGCATCACCTGCAACAGCGCCTGATCCTGCTGATCGCCGCCCGGCGTCGATAGCGCCATCATCGGCTCGCCCTGCCGCGTGACGATCGTCGGCGACAGCGTAATGCGCGGCCGCTTGCCGGGCGCGACCACGTTGGGATGGCCGGCCATCATCACAAAGCTCTGCGCCCGCTGCGTGAGCGGGATGCCCGTGTCGCCCGCGATGACCGACGGCATCCAGGCGCCCGACGGCGTCGCGGAGAACATCCAGCCGTCCTTGTCGACCACGTTGATCGCAGTCGTGTCCTTGGACGCCAGAGCGTCGGTCAGAGGCCGCAATTGACCCACATGGGTGGCCGGGTGCATCGCGGGGCGGTCGCCCACCTCGCCCGGCCGAAACTTGGTGGAAGCCGAGTAAGGATCAATCAACGCCCGCCGCTCGGCGGCGTACGCCTTCGTCAGCAGGCGCTCGGGAACTTTCGTGAAATTCGGATCGCCATACCAAGCGTCGCGGTCGGCATAAGCCAGCTTGAGCGCCTCGGTAATGTAGTGCAAGTATTCGGGCGAGTTCCAGCCAAGCTCGGTCAGCGGGTACCCTTCCAGGATGTTGAGCGCTTCGATCATCACCGCGCCCTGGGTCCAGAAGCCGGCCTTGTGGATCTCGAAGCCGAAGAAAGTGGTCGTCAGCGGTTCCTCGACGCTCATGCGGACTTCAGCCAAATCCTCATAGCGCAACAGGCCGCCGTTGGCTTTGGAGAAATCGCCGATGCGGCGGGCGATATCACCGCGATAGAAATGGTCGCGAATCGCGTCGATGGCCTGCTCGCGGGTCTTGCCTGCCTTGAGCGCCTTCTGCTCGGCGGCGATCATCGAGCGAATGGTGCGCGCCAGATCCGGCTGGCGGAAAACATCACCCGGACGCGGCAACATGCCGTTGCCGAGGAAAACATTGCGCGAAGTCGGAAAGCGGCGTAGAAAGCGGGTGGCCGAGGCGATCGAGCGCGCCCGCATGTCGTCGATCGGGTGCCCGTCGGCAAGCTGCACGGCCGGTTGGATGACTTCCTCAAACGACTTCGTGCCGAATTGCTTGAGCGCCAGCAAGCCGCCGTCCACCATGCCCGGCGCCACGGCGGGCAGAATGCCGTAGGAGGGAATCGGGCCTTGGTCGCGGCCGCGCCGCTGGGCCTCTTGCTCAATTTCGGGGTTGGCGCGGCGCGACAAGAAAAAGTCCCGCGTCATCAGCTTCGGGGCTTGGCCCAGACCTGAAATACACAATGTCTTGCCGTCGGGCGTGCGGATCAGCAGCGGCGCCTCGCCGCCGAAGCCGAAGTGCGAAAATTCCGTCACCGCCCCGGCGAACAACGAAGCGACGCCGGCGTCCACGGCGTTGCCGCCGCTGTGGAGGATGCGCATGGCGGCTTCGGAAACCAGCGGCGTGCCGGCGCCGACGGCGGCGCGCTCGCCCCGCACCACCGGGCGGATTACTTGCCATTGCAAGGACTCGCGCTGCTGCTTGAGGCGCTCCGAATCTTGCGATTGCGCGACGACAACGACGCCGAGCAGAGCGATCAGGATAATAGCGACGCGCGGGCGCCGGATCAGCCGGAAGAGCATGGGTGAATCAGCCTTTTCGGACCCCGTCATCATAGCAGTCGCTCCGTTTCGTCAAAGTCGATCCAGAGCCACCGCCTCGATCGCATCGACGATGTCTCCGGGGTCGATCCGGCCGCTCCTTTCCTCGGTTTCCACGCGCTGGTCGAGCAACCCGTCCCGCGACATTGTCAGCACGGCCGGCGCCTCCCGGACGCCGAAGCGTTCCAGCGCCTCCAAAGCGGCGCCCTCCAGCACAAAGCAGGAGGCCGGGAAATTGTCAGGAGGCTCGGATGTATCGAGTAGCACGGCGAGAAACTCCACGCCCAACGGCTCATACTCGCGTTGAAGCTCCGCCATCGTGGGTAGAAGCTCGAACGCCGAGCGAGACCAGGGCGCCCACAAAAATACCACCGCGGGCGAGCCCTCAAATCCCTTCAAGCGCTTCGCCAAAGCTTCCATGTCGCCTCGCGAGCAGTCGCCCGATACCCCGCACCCGATGCAGGCGGCGAGCCCGGAAACCGACAAGAGCCAAGCCCGGCGCCGCACTTATTCGGGCTTAAGCTCGAGCTGGTAGAACAGCTCCATTCGATTGTCGAACGCGCTCACCCGGCGGACCTTCTCCTCGCGGCCATCTATAAAGGCGCGCACCTCGTAGTCCGTATTCAGGTCCAGGCCGGAGAAGTAGTAGCGGCCGTCCGCCCGCGTGTAGTAAGAGCGAACGTCGAGCGTGCGGGTGTTCTTGAGCTGCACGACGGCTTCGAGGGGATTCTCGCTCTCGTCGGTGACGATGCCCTTGACGATGCGCGTCGGCGCCTCTTTCTTTTTCTTATCCGCCGCCGCCGGCGCAGGACCCAGCAGCATCGCCGCAAGGGCGAGCGCGATGGCCGGCGTCGCCGACCGCAAGAATTTCCTTGTGGTCATCATTCCGCGTGCTCCTACCTCAGAGTCTACCCGACGCGTTGTCCGCGTGGATGGTTTCCGCTTGGCCGCTACTTCTCGGGCAACAGCAGCAGGTTGATGTTGGTGCGCTGGCCCAAGTAAACATCAGCTTTCTTCTCGCCCGGCTGAAAACCTTTCGCCTCGGCGCGCACCGTGTAACTCCGGGCCGTACCGGGCTCGTCGCCGGCTGGAGCGCGAAAGGCGAACTCGCCCCGGGCGTCCGAGAGGATCTCAAGCTTGGGCTTCTGCTCGCCCTCGGCGGTAGCGGTAACCGTGGCGCCGGGCAGCGAGCGGCCTTCGTCGGTAAACACCGTGCCGCTGAGCAGGCCCACATTCTCGCTCTCCGGTTCGCCGCGACCCTTCTTCTTTTTCTTCTTGGCCCAAACCGCCGCCGGCAGCAGCCCCAGCAGCAGCGTTCGACGCGTCCTTTTCCGCATAGCCTCTGCGGGCTCAGCATAGCAGGATTGCCCGTATCCGCCGCGTGTGTTGCAATCGGGAGAGGGGTTTTCCTGAACTTGGGCCGAAGCTATCCCGACCGGCCGGTCGTCGGTGTTGCGGGCGTGACGCTTGACGGCGAGCGGGTGCTGCTGGTCCGTCGCGGACGGCCGCCTCAGCAGGGTTGCTGGTCGCTGCCCGGCGGCGCCCTGGAGACCGGCGAGTCGATCGCCGACGGCCTTCGCCGCGAGATTCTGGAGGAAACCGGCTTGAGCGTCTCCGTCGGCCCGTTGGTCGAAGTCTTTGAGCGCATCCTGCATGACACCGACGGGGCGGTGGAGTACCACTTCGTGCTGCTCGATTATCTCTGCGAAGCGACCGGCGGCAAGCTTTGCGCCGGCGACGACGCTTGTGACGCGGCTTGGTTCGACCGCGCCGCGCTCGCCGGCCTCGACATTACGTCCGGCACGCCCGCCGTTATCGAAAAGGCTTTCCGCCTGAAGACCGCCCCAACGCCATGACCCCCGCTGCTCGCCAGGCTCTCGAAATCGACGCGATGCTCGCCTTGTTGGGGCGCTACGCCTACAGCGAGCTGGGGCGCGCGCGCATGCGGCGCCTGTCCGACGAGCTGCTGGCGGATTCGCCCGAGCAGGCCCGGCTGCGCCTGGACGAAGCCGGCGAGGCGATGGAGTGGCTGCGCGCGGCCGATTCGCCCGACCAGCGCAACCTGACGCCGCTGCCGCGCTTCCAGGGCATTGCGGACGTTGGCCCCTCCGTCGATCGGCTGGGCGTGCACGGCGTCTCGCTGGAGGCGCACGAGATCTTCAGCTTGCTCGAAGCGCTGGAACGCGCCGAGGAGACCCGCGGACGGCTATGGCGAGAGCGCGCTCGGCGGCCCCGTCTGGGCGCCCACGCCGACCGCATCCCCGACTTCTCTCTGCTGCTGCGCGAGCTGGGCGGCAAGATTCTGGCCAACGGAATGCTGGTCGATCACGCCAGCTCGGAGCTGGCCCGCGTCCGTCGCCAACTGGAGCGCCAGCGCGTGGCCGTCCATGAGTCGCTGGAGCGCTTCGTCCGCAAGCACTTCGACGAAGGGCGCCTGCAGGACGACTACGCCACTGTGCGCAACGGCCGCTCGGTCGTGCCGGTCAAGGCCAGTTGGAAGGGCGCGATTGAAGGCGTCATCCACGCGGCCAGCTCCACGGGGCAGACCGTCTTCGTCGAGCCACTGGAGACGATCACCCAGAACAACAAGCTCGTCAGCCTGCTCGAAGAAGAGCAACGCGAGATCGCCCGCATCCTGCGCGAGATGACCGAAAAGCTGGGCGAACGCGAGGACGACGTGCGCAGCGCCGTCGAGACGCTCGCCGAGCTGGAGCTGATTTTCGCCAAGGGCCGCTTCGGCTATGAGTTTCGCTGCTGCCTCCCGCGCTTTTCCGACAACCACGAGCTCAAGCTCGAATGGGCGCGGCATCCGCTGCTCGAAGACGTGCTCAAGCGCGAGGGCCGTAAGGTGGAGCCGCTGTCGTTGCGGCTGGCCGAAGGCAAGACGGTGCTGGTCATCAGCGGTCCCAACGCGGGCGGCAAGACGGTCGCCCTGAAGACCGTCGGTCTGCTGGCGCTGATGGCCCAAGCCGGCATCCCGGTCCCGGCCGCCGAGGCGATTTTTCCGTGGTTTGAGACCGTGCTGGCGGCCATCGGCGACGCGCAGTCGATTGAGGCCAGCTTGAGCACGTTTTCCGCGCACGTCCAAATGCTGCGCGACATGCTCGAAGGCGCCACCGCCCGCAGCCTGGTCATCATCGACGAGCTCGGCGGCGCCACCGACCCCTACGAGGGTGGCGCGCTGGGCGTGGCCGTGGTGGATACTTTTTTGGAGCAAGGGGCGTTCGCGCTGGTCTCCACGCATCTGCCGCTGCTCAAGGTCCGGGCCGCCAATGACGAGCGCATCCTCAGCGCGGCGATGGGCTACGACCAGAAAACGCTGTCGCCGACCCATAAGCTGCTGGTCGGTGCGCCGGGCAGCTCGGCCGGGTTGTCGATGGCCGAGCGCTTCGGGCTGCCGCCGCGCGTGATCGAGCGCGCCCGCCGGGCGATCGCCGAGCACGACGAGCAGGTCTCCGAGCTGATCTCCGGCCTGCAGGCGCAAATCGCGGAGTACGAAGCCAAACGCCAGGAGATGCGCATCGCCGAGCAGCGCCTGCGCGAGCGCGAGCGCGAGATTCTGCGCGACGCCGAGCAGAACGAGAAGCGCAAGATCGCGGAGCTCGAAAAACGCTTCCAGTACGCTCTACGCGACGCCCAGGCGGCCAACGAGGAGGCCTTGCGGCAAGCGACCGGCAAGGTGGAGGAAGCCGCCGCCGGCCGCCGCGCTTTGCAGAACGCCCAGCGCACGCTGGCGCGCACCCAACGGGAATCGCGCGAGCGCCTGCAATCGGCCGTCGGGGAGGCGTTGGGCAAAGCCGCGCCGCCGACGATGGCGGCCCCGCCGGTCGAGCTGCTGCGTGAAGGGGCCCTCGTCAAGCTGGGCGGGTTCGGCGCCGAGGGCCGCATCCTGCGCTCGCTGGGCGACGGACGCTGGGAGGTGCAGGTCGGCCAGCTCAAGATGCAGATCCGCTCCGGCGACGTCAGCGAGGTGCTCGACAAGGCAACGCGGCCCAAGGGCGGGCTGCCTGAGGGAGTCACCTTCCGTCCGGCGGTGGAGCGCGACCCGGCGAGCCTGCAACAGATCAACGTCATCGGCAAGACGGCCGAAGAGGCCTGCGCCGACGTGGATAAGTTTCTCGACGAAGCGGTGCTGGCCGAGGTGCGGCGCCTGCGAGTGGTCCACGGCCACGGCACGAACGCCTTGCGGCGGGCGCTGTGGAAGCTTTTTGCAGGCCATGTTCACGTCGAGAAGTATTACCAGGCCGAGACCCGCGAGGGTGGGGCGGGTGCGACGATCGTGGAAGTACGGGTGGAGTGAAGCAGTGGGCGGGCTCGGCGAGCTCCGCCGGTCAGTCGCTGTCATGCGATTCGGACTCGGTTTTTTCTGGCTCATGTCGTAGTCGGCCGGACCGCACCGCTGGCGCTGTGCATATGGCACACTACATCAAATGGAGCCGACAGGGTTGAACTTCCTGAATTTCACGTCCGAGAAGGAGCTTGATCAGCACATCTATCGGATTACGAAGCAGGATCATGTCTTCTCGTTATTTGCCAAGCGGGAGAACGCTCTTGCACAGACTCGGAGGTGGAAAGATCAATTCGAGAATTTCCAGTTGACATTAGGTGGAATGCTGGATGGCGAGAGCTTTGGCTACAGTTTCAAGGATGACTTTGTTGGGCAGTGCTGGACAAGAAAGAGCCGGTCCGAAGCCATGTGGGGTGTTTACGCCAACAGTGCCGAAGAACGTTACCTCCGTATTCGCTCGACCCCTCGCAAGCTTCTCATGGGGTTGATTATTGCTCATCCAGAGATGCCCCAAGATACTTGCTTTCTAGGGAAGGTTCAGTATTGGAAGGAAGCAGACCTTAAGGCATATCTAAACGCAAGTCATGGCCTGACGCTCTCTCCGTTGCACTTCGCGCGGTCGTTGCTGATCAAGCGGCTTCCTTTCAGTCACGAAAGCGAGATTAGGCTGCTCTATTTTGGGGATGCCAAGAAATGTGATGACAAGGGGCTGTACCGCTACCCTGTTGACCCCCATGTTATGATCACGCAAATCATGGCAGACCCCAATCGGGATAGGTCCCATTGGGAGACGGACAAGGCGGAGATCAAAGCTAAGACGGGTTTCAAAGGTGATATCAAGCGATCAAAGCTTTACGACCCTCCAGAATGGGAGCTGCCGCATTTCACGTCGAAGGGAGACGATGCTTAAGTAATGCTGGTATGGGATCGGGTTTTTCTCCGGCCGCTAACTCGCCTCCATCGGATGAGTTGGAACTCGTGGGGGCGGGCGGAAGCCCGCCCAAAACCAGTTGCAATCCCAGCTTCCTGCGG
>CAYOPA010000096.1:0-489 GCA_964405625.1 uncultured Bryobacterales bacterium | reverse complement strand
CCGCCCCTACAAAATCCGCCGCTTGTCGCCCTCGCGGCGGGTGACCCGCTGTTGATCCAGATATTCCAGCAACGGGATCGCGTGCTTCCGGCTCAGCCCCGCCATCGATTTCAAATCCCCCACGCTGAGCCACGGGTCGGTCTCGCGGCGCAGCTTCAACTCCTCCTTGAACGCGTTGAGCGCTGAGGCGGCCGTCGCCAGGTCCGGCCCGACTTCGATCAGTTTCCCCTCCCGCATCAGGTTATGCAGCAGGCGCCGGGCGCGGGCGGCGTCGACGGGCAAGCTCGGCAGCAGCGTCTCCAGCTTCGGCGGCGCCAGCCCCGCCTCTTCGTAGGCGGCCAGCAGCAAGTCGCGCGCCGCCGCCTCGTCGTCGGACAGCTCCACGCGCCGATTCGCCAAGCGCACCAGCTCGCCGTCGAAAACAATCCTTTCTTCAACGGCGAGCTCGGCGAAAAGCGCGTCCACAAACCCCGCCGGCGCGCCCGGAAA
>CAYOPA010000095.1:0-13923 GCA_964405625.1 uncultured Bryobacterales bacterium | reverse complement strand
AGCGTCTCGGTGCAGTACCGGGGCGCGGCGCCGCAAGAGGTTGAGGAAGGCGTCTGCATCAAGATCGAGGAGGCCATCCAGGACCTGGAAGGCATCAAGAAGATCGCCTCAACGGCGAGCGAGGGCTCCGGCTCCGTCGCGATTGAAGTGGAGACGGGCTACAGCACGCGCAACCTGCTCGACGACGTCAAGACCCGCGTCGACGCCATCGATACGTTTCCGGAGGAAGCCGAAAAGCCGGTGATCCGGGAGATCACCAACCGCACGCAGGTGATCAACATCTCCGTCTCCGGTCAGGCCGATGAGCTGACGCTCAAGAAACTCGGCGAGCGCGTGCGCGACGACCTGTTGGCGAACCCCAAGATCACGCAGGTCGACCTGAAGAACGCTCGGCCCTACGAGATCTCCATTGAGGTCTCCGAAGAGTCGCTGCGCCGCTGGAATCTGACCTTCGATTTCGTGGCCAACGCCGTGCGGCGGGCGTCGGTCGATCTGCCCGGCGGCACGGTCCGAACCGAGACCGGCGAGATCCTGCTGCGCACCAAGGGCCAAGCCTACACCGGCCGGCAGTTTGAGCAACTGACGCTGCTAACCCGGCCCGACGGCTCCCGCATCCTGCTCGAAGACGTGGCGCGCGTGGTGGACGGTTTCGAGGAGACGGACAACATCGCTTACATGGACGGCGAGCCGGCCGTGCTGGTGCAGGTCTTCCGCGTCGGCGACCAAAGCGCCATCACCATCGTGGACGAAGTCTACGACTACATCGCAATGGCGCAGCCGAGCATGCCCGAGGGCATCAAGCTCATCCCCTGGCAGGACCAAGCGCGCATCCTCAAGGGCCGCATGGAATTGCTTGTTAACAACGCCCAGACCGGCTTGTTGCTGGTGTTCATCGTGTTGACTCTGTTCTTGCGGCTGCGGCTGGCTTTCTGGGTCACGCTCGGCATTCCGATCTCGTTCCTCGGAACGCTGGCTTTGATGCCGGCGATGGGCGTGTCGATCAACATGATTTCGTTGTTCTCGTTCATCTTGGTGCTGGGCATCGTGGTCGACGACGCCATCGTGGTCGGCGAGAGCATATTCGAGGAGCAGGAGAAATCCAAGGAGGGCCTTGAGGCCTCCATCCGCGGCGCCAAGCTCGTCGGCATCCCGGTGATTTTCGGCGTGCTTACGTCGGTGGCGGCGTTTTCGCCGATGTTGTTCGTGCCCGGTTACATGGGCAAGATTTGGAAGGTCATTCCACTCGTCATCATCCCTACGCTGTTGTTTTCACTGGTGGAGTCGCAGTGGGTGCTGCCCTATCACCTCTCGCACTACAAGCAGCGACCCAACCGCAAAGTGAAGCGCGCTTGGCCGATCCGGCTGTGGGATGGGTTCTTCAACTTCTTCGCTGACAGTCTGAATTTCTTCATCCAGCGCATCTATAAGCCGATTTTGGTCGTCGCTTTGCGCTGGCGTTACCTCACGATCGCGGCGGCGGTGGCGACCATGTTCATCACGCTGGGCTTGGTGGGCGGCGGCATGGTTAAGTTCGTCTACTTCCCCGAGGTCGAATCCGACAACGTGATGGCCGACGTGACGCTGCCGCAGGAGACGCCGGCGCATGTCACCGCCGAAGTGGTGCGGAAGATTGAATCGTCCGCCATGGAGACGCTCGACGAGATCGAACGGGAAACAGGCCAGAAGATCTACAGCCATGTGCTGACCTCGGTCGGCGAGCAGCCCTTCAAGACGCAGGCGCAGCGGAACGCCGGCACCCGCGTGGCCGGCGCCAACACCGCCAACGTCGGAGAGATCAACATCGAGCTGATCCCTTCCGAGGAGCGTACGATCACCGCCAGCGAAATCGCCCGCCGCTGGCGCGAGAAGACGCCGCCGATCGCCGACATCGTGGAGCTGACCTTTACCTCCGACCTCATCGGCGGCGGCAAGGCCATCGACATCGAGCTCGCCGGCGCCGACCTGGAGCAGTTGCAGGAGGCCGCCGCGGCAACTAAAGCCAAGCTCGCCGCGTATCCAGGCGTGATCGACATTACGGATTCCTTCCGCGGCGGCAAGCCCGAGATGAAGCTCCAAATCACCAGCCACGCCGAAGCCATGGGCTTGACGTTACAGGACCTGGGGCGGCAGGTCCGCCAAGCGTTTTTCGGCGAAGAAGCCCAGCGCATCCAGCGGGGGCGCGACGACGTGCGCGTGATGGTGCGCTATCCCGAGAGCGATCGGCGTTCGCTGGGCGACCTGGAAAATATGCGCATTCGCACGCCCGACGGCGCCGAAGCGCCTTTCTCCAAAGTGGCGCACGCCGAGCTGGGGAGAGGATTCTCCAGCATCACCCGCGCTGACCGCAGGCGGACCATCAACGTGACAGCGGAAGTCGATGAAGCCGTCGTGACGGCCAACGAAGTGCTCGCCGACATGGAGGCCGGCTTCCTGCCCGAGCTCACGGCGAAGTACCGAAACGCCGTCAGCTACTCGCTGGAGGGCGAGCAACGCAGCCAGATGGAGTCGATGTCCGCACTGGGCAAGGGCTATCTCGCGGCGCTGTTTGTGATTTATGTTCTGATGGCGATTCCGTTCAAGTCGTATGTCCAGCCGCTGATCGTGATGTCGGCGGTGCCGTTCGGCGTGGTGGGCGCCATTTGGGGCCACGCCTTCATGGACTTGCAGATGAGCATCATGTCCATGTGCGGCATTGTGGCGCTCACCGGCGTGGTGGTGAACGACTCGCTGGTATTGGTCAACTTCATCAACCAGCACCGCTATGACGGTCTAAAAATTCAAGACGCGGTGGTCCAAGCGGGCGCGATGCGATTCCGGCCGATTCTGCTGACCTCGTTGACGACCGCCGCCGGCGTGACGCCGTTGATGATGGAACGCAGCGTGCAAGCGCAATTCCTGATTCCGATGGCCGTTGCGTTGGCGTTCGGCGTGCTGTTCGCCACCGTTATCACCCTGGCGCTGGTGCCGTCCATTTACGTGATCCTGGAAGACTTCCGCAGGATCGGCAACTGGTTCATGGGCGCTCCGATCAGTGAGGAGGCGCCGCCGCCGGTGCGCCACGAGCACCCGGACGAGCTGCCAGCCGCGGCACGCCACGGTCTTCCGGAAGCCGTCGCGGGAGACTGACGCGGGCGCGCTCGGACGGTCAGAACCTGCCGTTCGGGAACCAGCCGCCAGAATCTCATCTCCCGTGGGGGAGCACGCAAATTGACTTCATCCAGCGCGCTGAAAAAGCGATGGCCCTTTCCAGGCTCCGGCGTAAAATTTCGATTGCGCTTCGATGACATTCGGAAGGGCGTCCGACTGCAACGCCCTCGTGATATATCAGGCACAATAGGGGCTGAGGAGACTTGGATTTCATGGACGAGGGCATTCGCGGAGCCGTTGAGTTATTTGCAGTCGGCGATAATTTGATCCCCAAGGCGGTTGAGGGGTTGAGCCGGGCGGACCTGTTGGCCCGGCCTGGCGCGGAGTCAAACCCGATGGTCTGGCTGTGGGGACACCTGACAAACAGCCGCTGCGGGTTGCTGGAGATATTGGGCGTGGAACACCCGCGCTTTCACCCGGAGCTTTTTGGTTTGGGCTCGGAGATACCGGACGGCGACGTGTACCCTTCCGCCGAAGCAATACAGACAGCCTGGAATGACGCCACGGCTAAGCTGAACGCCCGTTTCGCCGCCATCACCGCCGACGAGCTGTCGCAGCCGTCGCCGCGCCAGTTCCGGGTGGCCGACGCCACCTTGCGTGGCGCGGTCTGGTTCCTGGCCTGGCACGAAGGGACCCACTGCGGCCAGATGGCCTATTTGAAGAAGTGGCTGGGAAAAGGCCGGTTGACGCGCTGAGGGGTCGGCTCCTCAGATTTTTGTCCACAGCTCGACGCGCTTGCGCCAGTCGCCGCGCATCCAGTCCGAGATCACGGCGCAGCTCGCCGCGCCGGCGGCCAGCGCTTCCGGCGCCGCCTCCAGCGTGACGCCGCCGATGGCGATCAGCGGTTGTTTGGCCAGGGGCGCCAGACGCCGCAGCTCCTCCAGGCCCACCCGCGGATCGGGGTTCTCCTTCGACGCGGTCCCAAAAATCGGTCCCAGCGCCACGCAGTCGATCGGCTCATCCCCAGCTTTGATGAGCTGGGCCTCGTTGTGGGTGGACAGCCCGACAAACAACTTCTCGCCGACGACGCGCCGGACGGCCTCCGGCGGCAGGTCGGTCTGGCCGACGTGTACGCCGTCGGCCTCGACGAGCAGCGCGATGTCGGCGCGGTCGTTGAGCACGTACAGCGCCCCGGCCGCGCGGACGATCCCGCCGATGCGCTGGGCGAGCTCGAACGCCGCCCGCGTGTAGGGGCCTTTCCAGCGGAACTGCACGATCCCCGCGCCCGCGCCGACCAGCCCGCGGGCGGCCTCCTCGGGGTCCAAACCCGCGCGCTCGCACGCCGCCGGGTCGAGGATGGGATAGAAACGCGGCAGGAGCAGCGGCGTCCTCAAGCCAGCGCCTCCACATAGGGCGAGCGGTCGAAGGCGTCTTCCAAGCGCGGGTCGCCGGCGGCTTCGAGGACCGTCATCAGCCGTTGGGAGAGCTCTTTCTGGACGGCCGAATAGGCTTCAACCCCGGCGACGTTGTTGACCTGATCCGGGTCCTTGGCCAGGTCGTAGAGCTCTTCCGCCGGGCGCAGGCCGAAACAGTCTTGGTAGTAGCGGCCCAGCTCGGGGTCGTTGCGATGGGTGATGATCCAGGTTTTGGTGGGGCTGCCGTCGAGGTCCTTGAAGGCGATCATCGTCTCATAGGTCAGCTCCTCGGCGGGCGGAGCGTAGGACTCGGTGATCGGGCCGGGGTCGCCCATGGGCCAGCGGTCGGGCTTGAAGTTGCGGATGTAGAGGTGCTCGGCGGTGCGAATGGCGCGGATGGGGTAGGGAAGCCTGCCGGGGCGGCCGTCGGGGACGTGCCGTTCGCGGCCGACGATCACATGGTCGGGTTCCGGCCCGGATTCGCCGCGCAGAGTCGGCATCAAGCTGCGGGCCTGCATGGCGGCGGGCGGTTCCAGCCCGGCGGCCTCCAGCATCGTCGGCGCGAGGTCCATCAGATTGACAAACCCGTCGAGCCGGCCCGCGGCCTTGATGCCATTGGGCCAGCGCATCAGCAGCGGCGCGTGGACGCCGAAGTCGTACACATTGCACTTACCGCGCGGCATCCCCGGCATCCCGTGGTCGCCGGAGACGGCGATGAACGTGTCATCGAGCTCGCCGGTCGCTTCGAGCTCTTCGAGCAGGACGCCGACCATGCGGTCCCACGCCAGGACCTCGCCGAGGTAGTCGGCCACGTCCTCACGCACCTCGGGCGCGTCCGGCAAGAAGGCCGGGAGCTTGCCTTTGAGCGAGTCGGGTTCGATGCCCCACAGCGCCTTGCCGGAGCCGCGGACCCAGGGCCGATGCGGGTTGTGCGGGCCAAACCAATAGACGAACGGCGCTTCCGCCGGGCGGTCGGCCAGGAATCGCCGGAAGGCGTCGCGGACCTCGTCATAGATGCCCTCTTTGTCGAGCGCCGGCTCGTCGACGCCGGAGGCGTGCTGCGAGAAGCGGCTCATCGGCGACTGGCCGGGCGTGTAGCTCTCTTGCGGCCGCGGCCCCTTGTTGCGCGAGGTCGTCTTGCCGGCGTGGCCGACGTGGTAGCCGTCGGCTTGGAGCAGGTCGTGCCAGCCGGGCAGAGTTAGGTAGGCGTCCTCGACGTCGTCGGGCCACTCCAGAATGCGGAGATTGGAGTGGCGGCCGCAACGGAAGAAATACATGCCGGTGGTGACGGCGGCGCGGCTGGGCGTGCACGAGGGCGCGGCGACGAAGGCGTTGTTATAAACCACGCCTTCATGGCCGATGCGGTCGATGTGGGGGGTGTCGATCACATCGTTGAAGCCGGGGCGCGCCGGGTCGCGGTAGATGGAGGCGTAGCGTCCCCAGTCGTCGGCGAAGCAGAACAGGATGTTGGGCTTTTTCGGAGGCGCCGGGGTACAGGCGGCGGCGGAGAGGGCAAGAGTGCAGAATGCTCGGCGATTCATCGTGAATGGGCTATGGTATCGTCCCCGCAGCGTCGGCGGGCGTCGATCTCGAACCAGTTGTCGCGGTAGAGGTGGCGGCCGCGCACCACCGCCCAAGCGCTTGCGCCGAAGTAGGCGGGGATGAATAGCGGACCCCACAGCTCCGCCTGGCGGACATGGACCAGCTCATGAGAGCGGCAGCGGTCCAAGCCCTCGGCGTGGCGGCCGAGGATGACGTGGCCCACGGTCATGGCGGTGGCGCCGGCCGGCGTGGCGGCGAGCAGCGGGACGAGCCAGCCGCCGTGGAATTCCAAAGTTCCGGCGCGGCGCCGGACCGCGCCGCCGCTGACGAGCGCCAAACAGCCCAACACCAGCCCGATGAAGGTGGTGGGCGCGGCCCAGAGGTATGGCAGCGCACGCATCAGTAGGGGCGAATCTGCTCCGGCAGCGGATCGCGCGTTTCGATGACCTTCAGCAGCAGTTCCTTGCGCATCTCTTGCAGCAACACCGCGCCCTCCGGGTCTTGCGCAATATTGCGCAACTGATGAGGATCTCTCCGCATGTCAAACAGCACCTCCTCGCCGTTGCCGTAGATCGCGTAGGTCGCCTGTTTCGAGCGCAGGATCTTGTTGCGAGCGCCCTCCATGTAAGTCGCGTCGCGTCCCGGCTCGCCCTGCATCACGGGCTTGAGCGAGATCCCCTGATTGCCCTTCGGCAGAGGCAGGCCCGTCATGTCGAGCAGCGTGGGCATCACGTCCAGGATCTCGACCAGCTCATCGGAGGCTACGCCTTGCGGTACGCCGGGTCCCGCAAAAATCAGCGGAATCCGCATGGCCCCGTCGTAGGGCCGGTCGGATTTACCGTTGATCTGGTGGTCTCCCAGGTAGTCGCCGTGATCGGACGTGACCACCCAGATCGTCTTCTCCCACAAGCCCAGGTCCTTGACGGTTTGCATGATGCGGCCGACGTTGTCGTCCAAGTGGGTGACCATGGCGTAGAAATGGCGGCGGTAGTCGTCCCAGATGGCCTCCGGCGTGTCCAGTAGGCCCATGTTTCGCATGCCGCGGGCGAACACAGGCGGCAGGCGGTCGAGCTCGTCGGCCGCGTAATGCCGCGGCGGCAGGGGCCGGTTCGCCCACCGATCCAGCGCCGATTGTGGCGGGTTCAGCGGCGGGTGCGGCGCGTAGAAGCCGGTGTGGACAAAGAATGGACGACCCGGCTGGGTTGCATGCGTATCTTCCAGGAAGGTGATCGTCTCGGTGGCGGCCCAGGAGGCGTGGGTGGTGCGCTCATCGCCGGCGAAGGCGTAGTACTCCAGGCGGGCGCGTTCGCCGGGCATGGTCACGCGGGCGTCCTCCCGCACCTGCTTGCCCTGCGCCCAAAGCCAGCGTCCGAAGGCGTCGTCGTAGCAGCCGGGCTCGTCGGACAGCCGCATCTGGTGGAAGCCGTAGGGTTTGTAAGGCTCGCGGTGGTTGCGGTCCTTGTGCGGCATAAAGTGCAGCTTGCCCATCTGGCCGGTGTAATAGCCGGCGTCGCGCAGCACGTGGGTGAGGGTGACCTCGTCGTCGGGCATCATGACGCCGTTGGAGATCAAGCCGTGGGAGGAGGGGTAGCGGCCGGTCATCAGCGAGGCGCGATTGGGCGTGCAGGCGACGCCCACGGTGAAGGCGGAATGGAAGGTGACTCCCTGGCGCGCGAGCTCGTCGATATGGGGCGTGAGCATTTGCGGCGCGTCATTGGCCGCGATGTGGTCCCAGCGCAGATGGTCGCCGGTGATGAGGACGATGTTGGGGAGATCCGATTGGACGTTCTCGGGCGGAAAGTATTCGGCTTGCGGGAAGGCCCCCGGCGCGAGTAGTAAGAGGAGGTACAGGCTGCGCATCGCTCGCCGAGCTTAGCAAATGCGTTCCAGGCCGGGGCAGCGGTCGAAATCGCGATCGAAGGTCAGGATGCGGGAGACGCCATAGCGGCGCATGACGGCCCAGTGGAGCAGGTCGCGGGTGGAGAGGTCGAGGGCGTGGGCGGAAAGGCGCTCGGCGTGGAATAGATCGTTTGCGGTGACCGGGTAGGTCTGGTCGACGACCTCCGTCAACGCGTCGAACGCGGGTCGGATCGCCGCCGGCCTGCGTAGCGCTAAGTACCGATGTAAGATTTCCTGAAGCACCTCGGCGTCGGTCACCATGGCCGTGCCGTTGGCGATCAACTGTCGGACAACCGAATCCGCGATGTCTCGTTTTCCCTGATCTTCTCCCACGAGGTACATCGGGATGTTCGAGTCGACGAAAATCAACTCCAGCGGCCCTCGTCGATCTCTCGCAGCATCTGGTCGATGCCCGGAGCGGGGAAGCGATGCCGCTGCGCCCGGTCAAGTGCGGCAAGCTTGCGGCGCTTGGCTTCTGGCGCACTAGGATCACGGTTGATGGAGCCAAATCCGCCCGCGTCGAGTTGGTCGGCTCGCTGAGGCGTTGCGCGCTTTGAGGCGGCGGTAAGGACCGCCCGGGACCAGTCGACGACAGACTGATTCGCCGCGTGGGCAGCCTCTTGGATTCGGACGAGCTCCCGATCTTCGACGATGATCTCCAACCTGTTCGTCATCGCATTCAGTATACTGCCGCTTCCTTCAGCCCGTCCTCGCCGACCGGTTCGATTCAAACGTCCCTCGCCGGTCGGAAATCGACCCGTTCGTCACGTAGCGCCGGGTGATCTGAGCCCGCCGGTCCGAGTCCGTCATGGCGCGCGTGCCGCCAAAATCCTTGCGGACTTTCAGATACTCGCGCAGGAACGCCGTCTCATCCCCGGTCCCCGCCAGTTGAGCCGGGCTCCGGCCGAGCTGTTGCAGGGCGCGTTCCACCGAGCCAACCAGATATCCGGGCCGGTTAACGTGGTTGTCCAGCAGCAGCGCGACGCCGTACTCCGAGGTGATGAGCTGCGCCAGCGGCAACCCTCCCAAACGCGGTTGGGCGCGGAAGTAGAACTGGTCAAGGCGAGCGACGGCGTGCAGCAGTTGGGCCGCCTGGACCTTGGCGTCCTCGCCGGCGCGGATGAAGCGCAAGGCCCACGCAAAATCGCGCAGCCCCTGTTTTTCGGTCTCGGTTCTCAGGCGCAAGCCATTCACCGTCAACCAGCCCGTGGCGCCTTGGACGCCCTGGATGTCCATCCCGAACCGTCCCCAATAGTGGTCAAACTCCTTCGGATAGCTCGACTTCACCAGCGCCATGAGCGCCGGCAGCTCGCCCGGTTGCCCAGCCTGACCAGAGGTCCACTGGAACATGCCGAAGCTCAAGAACGCGTTGTCCCAGGTGTTGATGGCATCGAGCGCACCCTCGTTCTCGGCCGTCGCTTCCAGCACGCGTCGCTCGGAGAGGCTGAGCTGGAGGCGAGACAGCTCCGGGCCCGAGCGTTGCAGCGCCTCCTCGGGACGGATGCGGCCGATACGGTAGAGTCCTTCCTTGTGGGCGATTCCCAGATAGATGCGCTCGTCGGTATCGGCCAGCAGGGCGAAAACCTTGTTCCCCTCGACCGAGAAGATCACCTCGCGCAGGTCGCCGGTGGGGGGCGGCTCGCTGGGGTTGAGCACGTCCGGCGCCGAGGCGGTGTCGAGGGAGGGAACCACCAGCGTCTGGCCGACATGAATACGGTTGGGGTCGGTCAGCGCGTTGGCCTCGGCCAGCAGCCGCCAGCGGCCCGGCGATCCCAATAGCTTCTCGGCAATTTTTGACAGCGTGTCGCCGGCCCGGACTATGTATTCGCTCATGGTTCGCATCCAGAGTAACGGAGGTGTCAAGCCAACGCTCCATAATAGGAAAGCCATGCGTTCAAAGGCGTCGGTCAAAATCGTCCTCTTCGTAGTCGTTCTGGCGGCCTGCGCCACGCGGCAGCCGGGCGACCCGCTCACACCTGGCTTCAACCAGTTCTCAAGGGATCAGGATATTGAGCTCGGCAGGCAAGCCTCGGCCGAGATCAAGCAGCAAGTAGATGTCGTCAAGAACGACACGTTGCAGAACTACATACGCGGTTTGGGGATGCGCTTGGCGCGTCAGCCGGAGGCCGAGGACTACCCCTACGAGTTCACGCTGATTAATGAGGGCTCGATCAACGCCTTCGCGCTACCCGGCGGACCGATCTTTATCCATTCTGGGCTGCTGACAGCCGCGGACACGGAAGCGCAGCTTGTGGGCGTCCTCGCGCATGAAATTGCCCACGTGGCCCTGCGGCACGGCACCAGCCAAGTGTCGAGGGCGCAGATGGTGCAGCTCCCGGCTATCCTGGCTGGGGCGATCCTGGGCGACGGCAGCCTGGCGCGGCAGGCCGGGCAGATCGGCTTGGGTCTGGGCGTGAATGCGCTGATTTTGAAGTATTCCCGCACGGCTGAGAAGGAGGCCGACGCTTTGGGGGCTCGTATCATGTCCGGCGCCGGGTATGACCCGATCTCGATGGCGGAGTTCTTCCAGAAACTGGAAGAGGAGAGCGGCGGAGGTCACCCGCCGGCGCTGCTGGCGTCGCACCCCAGCCCCGGCAACCGTGTGACGTTGGTGCGGGCTGAGATGCAGACATTCCCGCCGGGGACTTATGGCTTTGAGACCGGCGATTTCAGCCGCGCCAAGCAACTCGTGGCCGGACTACCCAAGCCCAACCCGCCGCGCCAACAGCAAGTCGCGACAGCCGGCGCCGGGGCCGCTCCGACTTCGGCCTTGTCCGGCGGCGGCGCCTTTCAGCGCGTAAACGGCCGCACATTCTCCCTGGAAGTCCCTCCGGGGTGGCAGACCTACGGCGGCCAGGGCTCCAGTGTTCTGACGATCGCGCCCAATCAAGGCTTGGTCCAGACCGGCGGCGGAGGCGTGGCGCTCGGCTATGGCGCGGTCACCAGCACGTACCAGACGAGGTTCAGCTCCGACATGCTCAACGGGACTTTTGAGCTGATCAACGAGCTGCAAGAGATGGACCGCAGCATTCGGGTGGCCCAGGCGCCGCGACAGACGAGCGTACAGGGCTCCAACGCCATGGTCACCGAGCTGCAGGGCCGCTCGCCCTACGGCGGCGCCGAACGGCAGGTTCTGCTGACAGTGGCTCGGCCCGGCGGGCTGTACTACCTGCTGCTGGTGGGGCCGCAGGCGCAGTTCAGCCAGCTTGAGCCGGTGTTTCAGCGGATGATCGGCTCAATCCGCTTCCGGTAAGGGTGGACGGATGGCCGCCGGAGGCCCGTTGAGCTTCCGCCTTGCCGCTACTGGCCGCCACCCGTCGGCGGGTGCGTGAAGACACCGACCGGGCCATCAGCCATGTGCTTGAGCTGGTCCGGACCCCGCTCGAGCGCCTTGTCCCGCTCGCGGGCGAGGCCGGCGAGGCGTTGGACGAGCTCGGGGTGTTTGGCCGAGATGTCGTACCGCTCGCCGGGGTCGTGGTCAAGCTGATACAGCGCCGGCGGATCGTGGCGTGTGGGCTGGGGCTCCGTGTAGCCGGTTTGCGTGAGGAAGTGGATCTTGTGTGGCCCATGGCGGAAAGCAAATAGCTCGCCGGCGCGGTAGTACAGCATTTCCTGGCGCGGGCTGGGTTCGCCGCGCAGCAGGGCGGGGGAGAGATCAACCCCGTCGAGCGGCCTGTCAGCGGGCGCCTCGGCGCCGGTCATCGCGGCCACGGTCGGCAGGATGTCCAGCGTCGCGCCGATTCCTCCGACCACGCCCTGCCGTACCGTCCCCGGCTGCCAGAAAATGCCGGGGACGCGCACGCCGCCCTCCCAGGTGGAGCCCTTGCCTTCCCGCAGCGGCCCGGCCGACCCGCCGTGGTCCTTGAAAGGCAGCCACGGTCCGTTGTCGGAGGCAAAAATCACGAGCGTATTCTCGGCCAAATCCTGCTCCCAAAGCAGATCGAGAATGCGGCCCACGGACCAATCGAGCTCCTCCACCACGTCGCCATAGATGCCGCGCTCGCTGCGCCCGGCAAAGCCGTCGGAACGGAACAGCGGCGTGTGCGGGAAGGTGTGGGCGAAATACAGGAAGAACGGCTCGTCGCGATGGCGCTCGATGAAGTCCAGGGCGCGGGCGGTATATCGCTGGGTCAGCGTGTGCTGCTGAGCCGGTTTTTCGACCACGTCCTCGCCGTCCATGAGCGGGATGTCCCACTTCTCAGACGGCCCGCTGAAGGCCGGCTCGCGGCCAAGGCTCGTGTCGTAGGTCTTGTTGTGGTCGTTGGACGAGACCAGCCCGAAAAATTCATCAAATCCCTGCCGCGTGGGCAGGTAGCCGGGCATGTGCCCCAGGTGCCACTTGCCGACCATCCCGGTCGCATAGCCCTTCGTCTTGAGCATCTCCGCGATGGTGATCTCATCGTCTGGCAGGCCTTGGAGCGAGCGCTCGGCGAACACGCGCGGCCGCGCGGCCATGGTCCCGCTGCGTAGCGGGTGGCGACCCGTCAGCAAGGCGGCTCGGCTGGGAGTGCAAACCGGCGCGGCGGAATAGAAGCTCGTCCAGCGGCTACCCTCGTCAGCCATGCGATCAAGGTTCGGCGTCCGGATGGTGGGATGGCCGTAGGAGCCCAGGTCGCCGTAGCCGAGATCATCGGCGTAGATGATGACGATGTTCGGGGCCGCCTGGAGGGCGGCGGCGATCAGCAGCGGGAAAAGGAAACGAAGCAGGGACATCGCAATTCAGAAAAAGGCGGACAGCGGAACGCCCGCCCTTTGAGGCATGGGCGGCGGGCGGCTTACGCCGGGAACCAGTTCTCGTCGCCGAACTCTTCGTTGACCGGCTGGCCGATCTCGTACTTTAGCGACTGGATCAGACCCTTGATGTAGCCGAAGGCGTAAGCGAACCCTTGTAGGCCGCCGGGATCGTCCGGATGTTGCGGCATGTGGTCGGGCATCAGCATGTAGGGGTAGTCGATCTCGTAGAGGGTTCGCAGCACCTGGGGCATGATCATATCGCCCTCGTCCGGGTAGACCTCCTGGAAGTCGTCGCGCTTGCCGATGATGTTGCGGAAGTGGATATTGAAGATCTTTTTCTTGCCGCCCAGCGTGCGGATCACGTCGTGGATGTCGTTCTTGGGGTCCTGTAGCATCTCGGCGGTGGTGCCCAGGCAGAGGTTGAAACCGTGGTAGGGGCTGTCGTACAGGTCCGCCATTTTGTAAAGCCCTTCCGGCGTGCCGAGCACGCGGTTGACTCCCTGAAAACCGACGTCCGTCGGCATGCCGGGGTCATGCGGGTGGCAAGCCATTTTGATCTTGTTCTCGTGGGCCACGGGCATCACGTTGGTGACGAAGTGGGTGATCCGCTCCCAGGCGATCTCGTCAGTAACGCGGCCCGCCCTCGTCATCGGCGGATCGGCCTTGGCCTCGGAAAGCTTCCACGTGGAATAGCTGGAGCCGCCGCGCCCCGGCGTGCGCTCGGTTCGCACCACGCCCAGGATGGACATGTTGTACTTCATGCCCGGCAAGCCGGCCTTGGCGAGGTTCTCAATGCACTTGCAAATATCGTCGATATCACGCTGGCGCTCGGGCTCCTTGCCGAGCATGATGTTGGGCCGCCGCTCCCGATCAATATGGCTGGAGGCCAGAAACGGCGCGGCGACGGTCTCGATCGTGATCTCGTGCTTGTCGCACAGCTCTTTCATCTTGAGGAGCTCGTCCACTTCCCAGTAGCCGCGTTCCGGGTAGGGCGGGCTCGGCGGGGAGGCGCAGATGTGGTTTACGCCGTGCCGCTTGAGGTATTGCAGCTTCTCGTCGGTTGTGGGGCCGCGCTGGGTGCCCACATGGAGGCGGACCGGCTTGGTCTTGTAGTCCGGTTTGCCTTCTGCCGTGGGCTGCGGTGCGGGTGCGGAGCAGGCGGCGGTCATGGCGGCTGCTCCGGCGGTCAGGAAATTGCGGCGTTTCATAGGTTCTCCCTTTCGAGCGTCCCTGATGAAACCACGGG